>JBGSXK010000704.1:0-4362 GCA_041751455.1 Anaerolineae bacterium | reverse complement strand
TTGCCGTGGATAAGCGGGATGTGCAGCACAGCCAGCACCCCGCGCAAAACCGTGCGCTTATCCAGCGCCCCCAACACCATCTGTACAGGAGGCTGTGAATAAGGTGCCAGGTCACCCTCAGGTGCCAGCAGGATCATCGGCACCACCTGGAACGTTCCCAGCAACTTGATGACTGGCTCGCCAGAGACACGATCTCTCATCTTCGCATCCACCAGCACTGCGTCAAAATGCTCGCTTTCCAGCGCGTGCAGCGCGTCAAGGTGGCTGTAAGCGCATTCCACACCAAAGCCACCTTCTTCCAGCGCCAGCCCAACCTTCAGGTGAACATCATAATCCCCTGATATAACAAGAATCCGTTGTGAATATTGTTTCATGAGTTTACTTCTTGCTCAAACGATTACGTCTCTGTGACAGATCATCATCCACAGAATCATCCTTCACGGCAGCTTCAACCTCATCAGATACTTCTGCCGAAGTTGTGACCTCTGCCTCAGCCTGGATAAGATCATTCATCCCTTGAATCTTTTCACGCATCTCGCGCAGCACGTCAGAAGCCAGCTTACTCGTTCCCCGTTCTACACTTTCGCCCGCCTTGCCAGCCTCGTTTTCTTCAGACTCCGCCTGTGCCCGCTGCGCATCCGCTACAGCGGCTTCCAGTTCGTTCACCCGCAGGATAAGTTCCTGCGTCACAATACGATGTTCGCGCAAATCGGACTCGGCCATTGCCAGCCGCTGCTGCGCCAGTTGCATTTGATGGATACTGTACCGTGCTGCTTCCTCGCGTCCCTGCGCCACAGCGTCATCCGCCTGCTGGTCGTGTACCTCAACCTCTCGTTGCAGCGCTTCCACCTGCCCTGCCAGCGTGTCTTCATAATCCAGCGCTTCGTTGATGCGCTCCCGCAAAGACACAACCTCCCGCTGAATATTCTTGCCCAGCTTTTCCGGGGTAAGCTGCCGCCTGCGAGCACCTGTCACATCATCGCCCAGCAGATCATTCAGGCTGGCCTTCACCAGTACGTTGAGTTTCTTAAAGAAATCACTCATAGCTTTTATTTTACACTTTTCATATTGAGTTCACGAATTGACGTTCTTCATCGTTAATGAATTCTAACACACACGATCCCAACGCAGTGTATAGAGGGTCATATTCGCCCCACCTGCTCTGGGCGAAGCCTGGCCATTCGTCATGAACAACGGGCACAGACGCGGATCATCCACATCATCCCCCGGCACCTGGTCAGGAAATGCCAGCAGATAACGTGCATCGCGTGCCTGCATCAGGCTGTAAAGTGCCTCTTTATCATGGTAGATAGGAATTACCTCCGGGTTGATCAAACCTGCCACATCCAGAATTTGGCGTGGGGCAAAGTAACCCACCGCGCCGATGTCATGCACCGCCAGAAGCTCCCCTGGCGGCAGATTCTCAGCGATCCATTGAGCGGCGTTCACCATTTCTTCCTGAATAATCGCTACATCAGTCCGGTAAATCCCCGGCCCGATCCCTACCGCGAAATAAACAAAAACCAGCGCCGCCGCAATTGCCAATGATCGCCCAACCACCCGCCCAACAGTAAACCTGCGCCATGCCGCCAGCAGCCACAGTATCCCTGCCACCCCGCAGACAATCAACGCGGGAAGCGCCGGAATGACATAACGTCCATGCTGGTAGGGCGCAGGCAGCCGTGCCGCGTAAAGCAGAATCAATCCTATCGCCCATCCCAACGGCAGCAGATATAACCCATGAGACGATAACAGGCGCTTCTTTTGACGCATCTCCCGCAGGCAGCACACCACATAAAAAACAATGCCCGGTAATAAAAGTGCCTGCCCCCCGGCCAGCAGCGGAAAAAACATATCACGCACTCGCTCAGGGTAACTGGCAAACGCCAGTATTGGAGCCATCTGGGCATACTTGGCGGCGGCTGTATTGGGCATCAGGCCGCCGGTCAATTGCAGGTTCAGCAGCAGATAAGGGAACATAAAGATCAGAAATCCGCCTGCCGCACCGCCCGCCCACATCGCAAATAAACCCCAGGTACCCTGTGGCCGCGTCATGATCAGCACGAAGCCAGCCAGCCCAGCTAACAGAACACCTTCAGGACGTGTCAGCGTGGTCAGCGCGGCCACCACACCAAAGACCAAACCTCGCAGCGCAGTCAGGTTGGGACTATTCAACGTATCCAGCTCACGCCAGGCCAATGCTATCAGCACCAGCGTAAACATACTGAACAGCATCGTCTCCATCCCCGCGACAGCCGACCAGACCAGATGCCACGCACCGACCAGCGCCAACCCGGTCAGTACCCCGGCGTAACTCCTGTCAGGCAGGAGGCGTTCCGCCATACGCGCCCCGGTCAACGCGCAGATCACCAGCGCCAGCCAACCCAGAAAATGCGTCCACCACAGATACTGGATATTGAGGCGATAGCCTATCGACAGCAGCACTGTATACAATGCCGAGGTCGAAGCCGCACTTGGCTCCCCGCGTACAAATGCCCACTCGCCACTCTCGGCCAGGTTGCGCCCGTAAACCTGATGAATCCAGCTATCATCCAGCGGGAAACCCTCACCAGCCGTCAGGATATAGAGGAAAACCAGCGCCAACCCTACTCCAGCCAGCAGCAGGTCATAAGGCTTGAAGATGCTACTCATCGAAGGCATAAAGCACCGCGCCCGGCAGATCAAGATCGACTCTGGTCAGAAAACCGGGCGGCGTGTCCAGGATCGAGGCCAGCTTCGCCGATGCCGCCACACTCGTCTGCCCATTCACCGTCGTATATTCCAGCAGCAGATAATCCACCCCATACTTCCCTGCAATCTCAGGCAGCACATCCGGTGTCTCATTAGGCAGCACTACTCCACCATATCCGGTAAAGTAATAGAGTTGTGCTGGGTCGTTCACCATCACCCGCGCATCCTCAGGCAGCGCCCCCTGCAACAGGCTGTATAATGCAGGCGTATGTGCCTCAATCCGACGTGGCAGCGCCAGCGACAGGCTTAAAAACACGATGAAGCTCAGCAGCGCCAGCGAAAATATCCATTTCGCGCTAGAGGCACGCCATGTGCGGCGGCGTTTAGCGACCCAATCGACTACATCATCCAGCCCGGCGACACCCAACGCCGCCCACCAGGGCAGCAGCGCGGCAGCAGAATGAAACAAGCCGCCGCGATAACCCGGAAACGGAAATACCAGTGTCATCACCAGATGCAGACCCAACGCATACAGCCAGAAACCACGCACAAAACCTTCACGCCGCCGCACCCACAAACCCACCAGCATCAGCGGAGTCAGCACGATCATGCCCTCAACGGCGACAAACGTACCCAGATTATTGACAAAGGCTTCCCAGCGGGTAGACAGGAGCAGCGCAATTCCGCCTGAAAAAAAAGTTTGCGGATTGGAAACAGGGGGGTAATTAAAAAGATCGTTGTACTCGGTAAACCATATCCCCTGCGCGCCACCAAGGGGTAGAGGTGCGCCTACCACCACCATATTGCGGGCGAACCAGGGCAGCATTACCAGCCCATAAGCCAGCGTCAAAATTATCAGCGGGGTAACTTTTTCTTTTAACGTGTCAAAAGTTCCCTGCGTTTGAGCCAGGAGGACAGGCCACAGCACCACTGCCCAACCCACAACCAGCAGCAGCAGGCCATCTGCTCGCGTGAGGTGGCCCAACCCGGCCAGCGCTCCGCTCAGCCCGGCATAGAGGTATGCATATCGCGGGCTTTTTTCCAGTACATACAGTCCTAGAAAGACCAGACACAGCGAACCGAACAGGCCGTAGGGTGTGAAGGTATCCGTCGCGCCCCAGAAGCGCATATAATACCCTCCGCTCAGTGTGATCATCCCTACCAGCCAGGCATGACGGCGGGTGCCGCCCAGACGCTGGCCGAGCCAGAAACCTACCCCGGACATCCCGGCCAGCAGCAGCACAAAGGGCCACTGCGCAGCAGCATAACTCAGGGGATCATCCAAGAGGCTCATGCCCAGCGCCGCCAGCAGTGAGGTGAGCGGCATCCAGTAAAGATGCGATGCCGCGGGCAGCGCCTCTGGCATCCCCATATAAACCCACAGATATGGATCGGTGAGGCCGTGTCCACCTGCGAGTCGGCTGGCCGCGTTAAAGTGATAAAAGACATCGGTGAAGCCGCCTGGCTGTTCAGCCAGTCCCCGCACAATCAAAAATGATCCGACCAATGCCACCAGGCCGAAAATCAAACTCCCGGCTTTTGCCCGTGCCACTAGGCACGACCTTCGCGAAGCTGTCCCGCAGTTTGTGTGACCTGGGGCAGCGGAGCAGTCACAGGCTCAGTGCGCCACCAGCTTGCGCGCGTGGCAAGCAGCAAAAGCAGCATGAGAAA
>JBGSXK010000703.1:0-1824 GCA_041751455.1 Anaerolineae bacterium | reverse complement strand
GGCACGATCAACCCGGTGGCAGACATTGTTCAGCAGGCTCATGCTGCGGGTGCATTGGTGCTGGTGGATGGCGCGCAGAGCGTTCCTCATATGCCTGTGGATGTGCAGGCGCTTGATGTGGATTTTTTCGCCTTCAGTGGTCATAAAATGGTTGGCCCCACCGGGATTGGCATTCTTTATGGCAAACGTCAACTTTTGGAGGCCATGCCGCCCTGGATGGGCGGGGGCGATATGATCGCACGGGTGCGTCTGGATGGCAGCACATGGAATGATCTACCCTATAAATTTGAGGCCGGAACACCCATCATTGCCGGGGCGATCGGGCTTGGTGCTGCGGTGGACTACCTCAGCGCGCTGGGAATGGATAAAATTCATGCCCATGAACAGGTAATGACCCACTATGCGCTGGAACGGCTGGCGGAAGTGCCGGGATTAAAGCTCTATGGGCCGGAAGCCAGTCAGAAGGGTGCGGTGGCTACCTTTACGATAGAAGGTATTCACCCACACGATCTGGCGCAGTTATTGGACGCAGAGGGAGTGGCGGTGCGTGCCGGACATCATTGTGCTATGCCGCTGCATGACCAACTGGGTATTCCCGCGACCACACGGGCCAGTTTTTACCTTTATAATACCCTGGACGAGATTGATATGTTGATTGAAGGATTGTATCAGGCAAAAACGACTTTTCATATCTGACACGTACTTTGCAGGGGTTCTCTGCGAAATGAGGGAGTTCTATGCATGATATGTACCGCGAGATTATTCTCGATCACAGTAAAAACCCACGGCATCCCGGGATTTTAGACCCGGCAGATATTGACTTCGAGGGGCACAACCCTCTGTGTGGTGATCGTCTTCGCCTCACACTGCGTGTAGATGAAGATAATCACATTAAGGAGATTGGCTGGTCAGGGGAGGGCTGTGCAATCAGCCAGGCTTCGGCCTCAATGCTGGGTGAACATATCCTGGGCAAAAGCCTGGAAGAAGTGCGTGATATCAGCAAAGAAGATATTTTCGAGATGCTGGGCATTCCGCTCTCGATGAACCGGGTGAAGTGCGCACTGCTATCGCTCAAAGTATTGAAAGTGGGAGCATATGGGCTGGCAAATTGGCAAAAGATGGAAGACGAGGACGACGAATAACCATGCCTGAATTTGTAACAGTAGCGATGGCGGATGAAATCTCACCCGGCCAGAATATCGTGGTCGAAATCGGCCGGCATTGGGTGGCTGTGTTTAATGTGAAGGGTGAGTATTATGCGATCCGCGATGTGTGCACACACGATGATGGGCCGCTGGCTGAAGGGCAGTTGTTTGGCTGCGAGATTGAGTGTCCGCGTCACGGGGCGCGTTTTGACCTGCGCACCGGAGCCGTAACCGCGCCCCCGGCGCTGCTTCCTGTGCCAACCTACAGGGTGCAGGTGGTGGAGGGCGAAATTCAGGTCGAGGTTAAGTAGGATTTTCCTGTAAATTATTGCATACTATCAGGGGAACACGCGGCAGTACTTTTTACCAATGAGGGGCTTATGCAGGCGATTATTGATGCGATGTACAAAGGTCAAACGCTGGTGATCGGGCATCGGGGAGCCAGCGCCTACGCGCCGATGAATACACTCCCAGCCTTTGAGTTGGCAGCAGAGCAGGGAGCTGATGGTATTGAGCTGGATGTACACCGTTCGAAAGATGGTCATGCGATTATTGTACATGATTTTACGATAGACAAGACAACGGATGGCACTGGATTTGTTGCAGAGATGACCCTGGACGAACTTAAAGCCCTAGATGCAGGAAGCTGGTTCAGCAGGGAATTTGCCGGGGTGCGCAT
>JBGSXK010000702.1:0-1778 GCA_041751455.1 Anaerolineae bacterium | reverse complement strand
GCTGGTATTTACGCCGCTCCCCACCCCCGGTGAGGTGCAGTAATTACCGTCATCAGACGAACCATTAAAAGCAAACGCCCTCCTCAGCGGAGGGTGTTCGCCTGATCTATAAAGTCACGATGCGCTTGGCAACGCGCAACTGTTTGGGGAAGATGGGCAGGAAGTCCAGCAGGCTGCTGTAACGCCCGGCCTCACGTTCGCTGAGGTAACGGCGCAGGACACTGATGGTACCGGGCAGGATCGTCATCCCCTGGGCTTTACGTTCCATCAGCACATAGGCTTTCGCCTCCGCCGGGCTGACATGATCTTCGAGGTAGATGGCCACTGCTGCGGAGACAAACAACACCGCGAACTGTTCTTCCCAGCCGGGGTGACGGGCGGTGAATTGATCGCCCACGGGGAGCGGGGTTCTGGACGCATCGGCCAGTTTGTCGGCATTGGCGCGCAGATAGGCCAGCAGAAGCAGGCGGCCATACTGTGAGAGCGCGGCGCGGTAGACATGCGCCGGGTCTTCGTCAAACGGCCAGGGCGGGCTGTCGCCCCAGGCCAGGCGCGGCGGTGCGATGCATACCAGTTCTCGCCCCAGCCGAATACCCACTTCCTGATCGCTGGGGTATGAGATATTGGGGACAAACACCATATCCTCTGCCACTTCTCCCAGGAAACGCTCAAGGAACGGCTTGAAAATGACATTGCTGAACATGCGCTGCGATTCATCCAGGCTTTTCTGCCACGGAGTTTCTTCACGCTTCCACCACTGCGACAACTTCGTCACCTGGTAAAAATCGCGCATTTCGGTTATCCATGTAGGCGGCACCCAGCCGGGCAACCTGCCGATCTGGAGATCCAGGTTTGGCCAGCCCAGGCAGAGGGCGAAGGTAAACAACGCCTCCAGCGGCGCGCCCTGGTCGAGGAGCTGCTGCATATGCTGCACTGCCGGATGCGCCAGATGATCGCTCAGATACTTGCGGGTGGCGCGGGCGTGCAGGTGTGTACCGTGCGGTTGTTTCGCCTGCGATTGATGCGGCCAGTGGGTGGCCGCCAGCAGCGCCGACATCAGGCGCAGACGATCATCTAATCTGACAGTGACATCTGATAGTTGCGTCATTGTTTTTCATGAGTTTGTGGAAAGTTCATAGCCTAATTGTAAAGTGCAAGTGAGTGTACAGCAAGCAACAGGTCGTTAATCATGCGGGTTGCTCTTTTTACGGAAACTTTTCTGCCCAAAGTCGATGGCATTGTGACGGTGATCTGCCTGCTGCTGGATCATCTGGCGCGGCGCGGCATCGAGGCGGCGGTATTCTGCCCACGACTGGGTACTGTGGAATCTTATCAGCAGGCACGAGTGTTCGGCGCGCCGGGCGTGAGCTTTCCATTTTATCCTGACCTCAAGCTGGCGGTACCCACCCTGACCACTTACCGCCAGGTGCGGCGTTTCCAGCCGGATGTGACGCATTTTGTGCATCCTTCCGCCTTCGGGCTGGCGAGTTATGCCATGGCCAAGCGCATGGGGCTGCCTGTGCTGGTGTCGTACCACATTGATTATGGGCGGCTGGGGCGGCATTTCCGCTGGGGGCCATTTCACGCCGGGTTTATTGACGCGCCTATCGCTTTCCTCACGCGGCAGGTGCTGCACAGCGCAGATGATGCTGTTGCACCTTCGCGGGCTACGGTGGAACGCCTGCGCACACTGGGCGTGCGGCGCGAGGTTGGCCTGTGGCGGCGCGGGGTGGACGCAGAGCGCTTTCATCCTCGTCATGCCAGCGCAGCGATGCGCG
>JBGSXK010000701.1:0-8917 GCA_041751455.1 Anaerolineae bacterium | reverse complement strand
AGTTCGGTATGAGTGAGAGCTTTGGCCCACTGAACTTTGGCGATGACGAAACACAACCGTTCCTCGGCTATTCGCTGTCGCAGGGGCGCACCTACAGCGACGAAACCGCCGCCAAGATTGACTCTGAGGTGAAAAAGCTCGTTGAGGCCGCGCATGTGGAAACCGTGCAACTGATCAGTGACAATCTCGATAAGCTGGAGGCACTGGCGCAGGAACTGCTCACCAGTGAAATTGTCGAGCGTGATCGGGTGCTGGAGCTTATTGGCCAGGATAAGAGCGGCCAGCTTGAGCCGTCTGAACCTGCGCCGCCCGATGCGCCAGAAGCGCAGATGGACAAATACCTGAACGAAAACAAGCCAGAAGCCGAACCCTCTGAAAAGCAGTAAATCCCTCCCAAACAAAACCCCGGCACAAACCGGGGTTTTTTGTGTCTGGCTAAAAGCGGGGTGACTATGGGCTGCCCGGTTTACTGTGCGACCTTGTTGGCGTTGATGACCTCCTGGGCGATGTGCGGTGGCACCTGCTCATAATGGCTAAGCGTCATGGTGTAGATGCCACGCCCGCCAGTCATGGAGCGCAGGTCATTACCATAACGCAGCATCTCTGCCAGCGGCACCTGTGCGCTGACAACACTCTTACCTGCATCGCTGTCCATGCCCTGCACTCGTCCACGTCGGGTGTTAAGGTCGCCCAGCACATCGCCCATCATCGGCTCTGGCACGGTGATCTTCACATCCATGATGGGTTCTTGGAGTACTGCCCCGGCCTGCATAAACGCTTCTTTGAAGCCTTCGCGCCCGGCGATCTGGAAGGCAATATCCTTGGAGTCTACCGGGTGTTCTTTACCATCGAACACCACGACCTTTACATCGACCACCGGGAAGCCGGCAACCACGCCTTCGCCCAGTACCGATTGAATACCTTTATCAATTGACGGCCAGAAGGATTGCGAGATCGAGCCGCCGACAATTTTGGTTTCATAGACATAACCCTCGCCGGGGTTAGGGATGACGCGCAGGCTGACTTCGCCAAACTGCCCTGCGCCGCCGGATTGTTTCTTGTGGCGATAGGTAGCCTCGGCATTTTTGGTCACGGTTTCTTTATAAGGCACTTTGGGCATATGAGTATCCAGGTTGACACCCATGCGTTCCGCGCGGCTGATCGCCAGATTGACATGCGCCTCGCCCATGCCCTCAATAATCGTTTGCTTGGTGTCGCCGTCCTGTCGCCAGCGTAGTGTGGGGTCAGACTGGCACAGGCTGGTCAGGATCGCGCCCATCTTGGTACTGTCGGCCTGGGTACGAGGTGTCACTGCGACCATATATAATGGATCGGGGAAAACTGGCTTGAGGATTTCGAAAGGTTGATTTTTGCTGCTGATAGTGTCGCCCGTTTTTGTTTCGCTCAGTTTGGCGACCACACCAATGTCACCCGCGTGCAGCCTGTTGACACTGATCTGCTCCTTGCCACGCATGACGATGAGACTGCCGAAGCGCTCCTCGACCTGGCGGGTGGTATTGTAATAGCGATTATCGGCCTGAATCGAGCCGGAGAAGATGCGAAAATAATTGAGTGTCCCCACAAAGCGATCTGTCGTCGTCTTGAAGACATAAGCCGCTAGCGGCCCGTCGTCGCTCTGTGGGGCGGTCAGATAGCCAATGCCACCTTCGGCGTTGGGATCGACCACACCGACACGACGCTGCGAAGGAGGCGATACATATACCGTGAGCGCTTCCAGCAGGGGAATGGTGCCGATGTTCTGTGTGCCGGAGGTGACGAATACCGGGACGGTATTTAAGAGGTGATTACGCGCGGCCTTACGCATCCCGTCGCGGATTTCTTCGTTGGTAAGGTTGCCCTCGGAAAAATACTTTTCGATCAGGCTATCGTCGGCTTCTGCGGCGGCCTCCACCAGCTCCAGTCGGGCTGCATCGACCCATTCCTGGAGTTCAACGGGTAGGTCGGAACGCTCTGAGCCAGGGCCATAATAGGCCTTCATGGTGAGCAGGTTAATCACGCCTTTAAAATCCGCCTGCTGGCCAACAGGCAGCATCACCGGGATAAATTTGTATTCCGGGAAGCGCTCGCGCAGGCTGGTCATGGTGTTCTCGAAGCTGGCGTTGTCCCTATCCAGCTTGTTGATGGTGACGATGATCGGCTGTTGATAATCTCTGGCGTATCCCCATGCCAGCTCGGTGCCCACCTCGACACCGGCCACCGCGTCCACAACGACGATGACCGAATCGGCCACGCGAATGGCATTTTTGACTTCGCCCTGGAAGTCGGTATAGCCGGGGGTATCCAGCACGTTGATTTTGTAGTCATTAAATTCAATGGGGATGAGTGAAGTGGAGAGGGAAAGGCCGCGATCTTTTTCGTCGTCGTCCCAGTCGGAGACGCTGTTACCTTCCTCGACCCTGCCGAGCCTGTTGATCGCGCCGGTATTGTAGAGCAGGGCTTCTACAAGAGAACTTTTACCGGCGCTTTGGTGCCCCACCAGGGCGACATTCCTCAAAAATTCAGTGGTGTACTCCTTCATATGCGTTCAGCGCGCCCGCGCGTGACGCGCCTTGCCCCTTTCTGATATGGAATAAGATTTTACGAGGGCGTTTTTAAGGGAAACGCCAGAACCCTGCTTGCTGAAAATATTGATTTTTATGATAAGCACAACCTGTTTTTGTTTAACGGATTTTAAAGCGAAGCGCAGCACTTGTCAAAGAGATGTGAGTGCTGCCCGCAGCACCTCAACCTGTGCCGCACCGCGCTCCTCGCCTGCCGCCCGAAAAGCCGTGGCGCTGGCGCTGAGATGCTCACGGGCGGCCTGATAATCGCCGCTTTGGGCCTGAATTTCACCCAGGCCGCGCAGCGCGCACCCCCGGCACATCATGTCCTGTGCCTGTGCCGCCTCATCCAGCGCACGGCGCATCCAGTCCTTGGCACGGGGCAGATCACCCTGTAACAGGGCGACATAGCCATGCTCATAACTGTTGGCGGAGAAGTGCGTCCAATGCTGTATGGGCTGGGCTTGCAGCAGTTGGCGCTCCTGCGCGAAGTAATCGAGCGCAGCGGGGTAACGCGCAGCTAGCCGTTCCACCATGCCAAGCTGATGCAGGGCAACGGACTCGCTCATCGTGTCGCCGTGCTGGCGGGCGTGGTCGCGCAGTTCAAGGTAAAGACGGGTGGCCTCGGCATAGTCACCCTGGTGGCTTTTGACGAAGGCCATCATGTGGATGATCTGGCGGTAGTCGTCGCTGTCATGACCGGTGACCAGTGCGAGACACTGGTGATAGAGGGCTTCGGCCTCGTCCAGACGATCCTCATCAAATGCCTGAAAAGCAGCATCGAGCAAAATCTGTAACTGGCTCATGATAGGCACATCTCCTGAAACAGCATATTCCGCGCCTTATTTTACCCTTGCTTATCAGGGTAAATTAAAATCAACGTTTGCCTGGACGGTTCATAAGGGTTCATGATAGACTGTACTGGTAAAGAGAGGGGAAATGATGCAAAAACAGTTACATGACGGCTTAATCCTGCGCTCGATCAGCGAAGGCCACGCCAGTGATCGACGCGACCTGCCCAGGTTCTTTGGCGAGGTGTTTCAGGAGGCCTACAGCGAGGAACAGACTAATCTGGTGGTGTGGACGGAGAGCCTGCTGGCGGCAGATCACCCGGCGACAACTGATGACGATGTGTGGCTGGTGGTAGACCCGGCGCATGAGGACAGAATCGTGTCAGCGATGCTGCTCATTCCGCAGACGTGGCGTTACGAGTCGGTCAGGCTGGGCGTAGGGCGGGTGGAAATCGTCGCTACACATAAGGATTACCGGAGGCGCGGGTTAATCCGCGAGCTGATTCAGGTGGCGCATGAACGCAGCGCATCGTTGGGGCATACCATTCAGGTGATTACGGGAATCCCCCATTATTACCGCCGCTTTGGCTACACCATGGCGGTAGACCTGGGCGGTTTTGCGGCTGTGCCGCTGGCAGCAGTGCCCAAGCTGGCGAAGGATAAAACGTTGCAGTATACCCTGCGCCCGGCCACCGAGGCCGACATCCCCAATATCATCGTCTGGGAAGCCTGGGCGGGCGATCATGCCCTGCTGAGCACGGTACGCTCCGAGGCAGAATGGCATTATGAATTTACCCGCCCGGAAAATCATATGTGGTGGCTGGACGTGCACATCATTACCCATGCTGACGGCCGTGATGTGGGTTATGTAGCGCTGCGACAGCGGCATGAGCATTTGGTGCCCTGCCTGGCCTATATTGTCGGCCCGGATGCGTCCTATCTGGATACCTATGAGGATGTGCTGCGCGGGCTGAAAGCGCACCTGGAAGACCGTTACCCGCAGGACACCCCGGCGGTTATTCATTTCGCTGCCGGGATGCACGAGGCCTTTAATACGCTGACGCGCAGCCTGTACCCGGCGGTTGTGCGCGAGGATACCTATGCGTGGTATGTGCGCGCGCCCAGCTTAGCCCACTTAATCCGCGAGATTGCCCCGGTACTGGAACAACGTCTGCACGCTTCTGGCGCGCATGGGTACAACGGCACGCTGAAAATCTCGTTCTTTAATGGGGAAGGGCTGCTGGTGCGGCTGGAAAACGGCTGTATCGCGGACGCGGAGGATATTGCCGTGCGCACACCACAGGATGAGGACGAAGCGGACGCGGCTTTCCCCTGGCACAGCTTCCTTTCGTTGGTGTTCGGCCACCGTACCTATGACACGCTGAAGCATGTGCTGCCAGAATGTCATGCCAACGGCAAAGCGCAGGTGCTGCTGGAAGTGATGTTCCCACGTGGGCGCTCGTGGCTGATGCCACTCGCATAGCGTAGGCAGGCCTGCACAGAGTACGTTATACTCTGCATGACAGGTGTTTTAGACGGTTTTGTACCATGCAGGAACAATCGCCACAGGAATACTTCCGCGTGATTCTATTGACCGTCGTCGGGCAGGCTTTCGGCGCGGCAGGGTATACCCTTCAAGAGCGCCCGATGCAGTGGGCGGGTGGGCTGTTTCGCTTTCACAAAGCCCTGGAAAGCGGCCTGTATGGGTTTATCGAGTTCCAACTGCTGAGCTTCAGCGATAACGCATGGGCTTCTGGTGTGCCGTCGCGCTTTCGTGTGACACTGATGCGCAGCGACCAGCCGGAAGCCAGCACGCCCTCGGCGCATCCCGCCGTCGCGCGCAGGTTGCTGAGCGAACTGGTCGTGCGTGATTTTGGCGTGGACATCCTGCCTGCCGCTGATTATTGGTGGACGTTCAACACTACCGAACAGTTGGGTCATGCGCTGGCCGAGGCGGGTTATCTGGTCGTTGGGTATGGCATCCCATGGCTGAGTGGTGAACTCGCGCCGCCTGCCGAGCCGCATTCCCTTTAACACATCGTAATTGCGCCAGAACGATTTTCCCCTATACTGATTATTAGCAACATTCATCACAATCTAAATAATGTGAACGTCATTGGGGGATGATATGGCCGAAGGTGATTATGATGTGCCCGAGAAAATACAACCGCGCCCACGCTTATGGATTGGCATCCTCGCCGGGGTGATTTATGGTCTGACAGTACGTCTGGCCTTTGGGGCAGATAGTAATGCTAATACAGCGTGGTTTAACACGCTCACCTGGGCTTTTCTCACATTTGTGCCATTGACACTGGGGGCGCTCACGATCTATTTTTCGCCCAAAGCAAAACGAGACGGCGTCAGCAGTGCGTTTTTCCTTCCATGGATCACCAGTGTGGTCTTTCTGGGGGTGGCCTCGGTGCTGGCGCTGGAAGCCTCGTTGTGCATCTGGATGGCTTCGCCCTTTTTCTTCCTTGTGTCCGGCCTCGGCGGTGTATTGATGCGTTTTATCCTGCGGGTGCGCAACAGCAAGTCCGCTGGTTATATACTGACCCTGCTCATGATTTCGCCCTTTCTGACCAGCCCGCTGGAAGCGCGGCTCAGCCGACCAGACATGTACCGTATTGTAGAAAATCACATCGTCATTCGGGCCAGCCCAGAGATCATATGGGATGAGATTGTGCGCGTCGCACCCATCCAGCCGCAGGAACGCCGTTTGACATTCTTCCAGCTATTGGGTATCCCGCAGCCGGTAGAGGCGACAATGGATGTGGACAGTGCGGGCGGCCTGCGCCATTCCACTTATGAGAATGGCATGGCGTTTAACGAAAGAGTGCTTGTATGGCAGCCATTGGAACTGCTGCGCTTCGAGATTGTGCCCGACCCATACGCCAACCTGCCCCTGCCGTTTAATGAGATCAATGGGGCGTACTTTGCGATGGTGGACGGGATCTATCGCATTGCGCCACAGCCCGATGGCAGCGTGATATTGCAACTTGCAAGCACACACCGCCTCTCGACCAGTTTTAACGCCTATGGTGGTTTGTGGACAGATATGATCCTGAGCGATTTGCAGCAGTATATCCTTGAGATTATCAAAGGCCGGGCGGAAGCAAAAGCCCTGGCCGCCTGAATGTTATTGACAGAAGGCGGTCTGGCCGTGATACAATCGGCCCCATGAGAAAAACACGCCTAACACTGACTTTTCTGCTGGCAGCGTTGCTGATTTTGAGCGCCTGCAACCTGAATGAGCCGGAACCCAATATTATTTATGTGACTGCCACGCCGGATGCCACCGCGACCCAAACACCCCTGCCTTCCCCTACGCCCCTCCCTCCTACCCCGACTATTGAGCCTAAAGTTGTTCTGGATATTGCCGATCAATATCTGACCAACGGCTATTTCGAGAATGCGGTCATGACCTATCAAACCGTGCTGGCACAGGGCGCGCCGCCGGAAATCGGCGCGGAGGCGGCTTTTCGCCTGGGGCAGTCTGCCCTGCGTGAAGGTCTGTTTCAGAGTGCGGTGGAGGCACTTACGGGCTTTATCAACCAGTACCCGCAGGATATGCGCATCGCCCAGGCCTACTTCCTGCGCGGTGATGCCTATATGGGGTTATCGCAGTGGAATGAAGCGCTGGCCGATTTTCAGCAGTATCTCGGGCTGCGCCCCGGCCTGATAGACAGCTATGCCCATGAGCGCATTGGCGATGCACAGTTGGCGCTTAACCAGCTTGAGGCTGCACTTGCCAGTTATGCACAGGCAGTGGAGGCGAACCGGACATTGGCTCCGCTGTTGGCACTGCGGGAACGGCTGGCGCAGGTCTATCGCAGCAGCGGGCGTGTGGCCGAGGCCATCGCACAGTATGACGCTATTCTGGCTAATGCTCAGAACGAGGCTTACCGCGCAACCATTGAATTGGCGGCGGCGCAGGCGCTCATTGAGGGTGGCGATAATGAAAACGGGCTGGCACGGCTGCGCACTGTCTTTGAGACTTATCCCACCAGACCACAGGCTTATGAAGCGATGAACCTGCTGCTGCAAAATGGAGTCGAACTCACCCCGTATGACATCGGGCGAGTGCGCTTCTTCTATGGTGACTATAGCGGAGCGATTGAGGCGCTCAACGAATTTTCGACCCAGCAGGCGCTGGTGAATATCCCGGCAGAACTGCATATGCTCCTCGGGCGAGCCTATCGTGAATTGGGCAATGGCGATGCGGCAGAGGTGGCTTTCAGGACAGTGATTGGCCAGTACCCGCAGGACCCCTTATTTGGTGAGGCACTGCTGGAGCAGGGGCGTACGAAATTTCTGCTGGGCGATATCCCCGGTGCGATTGAAACCTATCTGGCGATTGCCGATACTTATGGTTATCTCGAAGCCTCTGCTGAGGCGGTCTGGCGGGCGGGTTACCTGGCGGCAACAAATGAGCAGCCTGCCCAGGCCCTAACGATTTTCGAGCGGCTGGCGCGGGATTTCCCGGAAACGCAGCAGGCGCGCAGCGGTTTGCTGCTGGCAGGTTCAACCGCTTATAGTCAGGGAGAAACTACCCGGGCCGAGCAGCTTTTCGCCCGTCTGGCGACCACATCCAGCGGTGAAACTCAGGCGGAAGCCTACCTGTGGGTAGGGCAGTTGGCCGCACAGCGCGGCGACAGTGCCACCGCGCAGCAGGCATTCCAGCAGGCAGTGGGTGCCTCGCCGGATGGTTATTTCAGTGCGCGGGCACAGGATTTAATCGCTAACCAGCCACCATTTGCACCCCCGGCACGTTATCGTTTTCAGTTCGACGATGCTGCCGAGATTGCCCAGGCAGAGGACTGGCTGCGCCAGCGCTTTAATATTACGCAGGAGGGCGCATTATGGCCGCTGGCACTCACGCTGGAAGCCGAACCCCGGCTGGTGCGCGGGCGTGAACTGTGGGAGGTGGCGGCCTATGATGAGGCCAATGTTGAATTTGGAGATTTGCTGGCAGCCTATGAGACCGATGGGCTGGCTGCATACCAACTGGCGATTTATCTGCGTGGGATTGGCGCATACTACCAATCCATTGTCGCGGCGGCCAATATTATTCGCGCGGCGGGGGTAGGTACACTGGACGCACCGCCATACATTGCACGGATGCGTTACCCGGCCTATTATGCCAATGTGGTAGAGGAAGTGGCCCAGCGCCGCGATTTCGACCCTCTGGTTATGTTCGCGCTCATCCGTACCGAGAGTCTGTTCAATACTTACGCGACGGCAGCGGCGGGTGAGAAAGGGCTGACGCAGGTGATCCCCAGCACAGCAGAGTATATTGCCGCGCAGTTGAACTGGCCGAATTATCAGCACAGTGATCTCTTCCGCCCTTATGCAGGTATTGAATTCGGGGCATTTTATCTGGAGGAACAACTCAGGCGGTTTGGGGATAATGTACCGGCGGCGCTGTCGGGTTATAATGCTGGGCCGGGTCGTGCTGCACAATGGTTATCAATCGCCGGGGACGACCCTGACTTGTTCATGTCCACCATTACGATTGACAGCACACGCGGCTATGTCCAACGCATCTATAGTTTCTATAACATCTAC
>JBGSXK010000700.1:0-18152 GCA_041751455.1 Anaerolineae bacterium | reverse complement strand
AGTGCCATTGTCACTGTAATGACACTCGTGATCTGCCTGTTTATTGGATCGCTGGCAGCGTATGGTTTCTCACGCTATCGTTTTCGCGGGCGCAGCGCACTGCTGCTGTTTTATTTGGTGATCCGCATGTTTCCTGTGGTGCTGATGCTCATTCCGTTGTTTATCCTCATGCGTAATCTGGGGCTGCTGGATTCACGTCTTGGTCTGGCACTGGCCTATACAACATTTCTTATGCCGCTGTGTGTGTGGTTGATGAAGGGCTTCTTCGACGCGATTCCAGTAGATCTGGAGGACGCGGCGCGGATTGATGGCTGCACCCGGCTGGGCGCGCTCATCCGTATTATCCTGCCGCTGGCGCGCTCTGGACTGGTAGCGACGGCAGTATTCATCGGTATTGGTGCGTGGAACGAGTACCTGTTCGCACTGATGCTGACCACCAGCCAGAACTCGCGCACATGGCCAGTAGGCCTGCAACTGATGGTTGGCGAGTTTCAACTGCCGTGGGGCAGCTTCAGCGCCGGGGGCATCATCAGCATTGTGCCTGTGATTATCCTGTTTGGTATTGTCCAGCAGACACTGGTGCGCGGTCTTACCTCTGGAGCAGTAAAAGGCTAATTCGCAGGGGTTCGGCTTTGATTGAGACCAGCCCCTAAAACCTGATCGTAAAGCTAAAACTTTGTTCGTATAAACCATTTAAGGAGTTTTTATATGTCACACAAAATGACTCGTCGTGATTTTCTGAAGGCCGCCGGACTGGCTGGCGCAGGGCTGACGCTGCCATTGTCGCGGCTGCTGCCTGCGCTTGCACAGAGCGACCTGGCCGGGACGGTCAATTACTGGCATCACTTCACCAGCGAGACCGAGTTTGTGGGTATGGAGCGGGTGATCGCGCTGTTCCAAGAACAATACCCGGATATCAATCTGATTCAGGAGAACATCCCTAATGCCGATTTCATGACCAAGTTCACACAGGCGGTGCTTGCCAACAGCCGCCCGGATACCACGATGGTCAGTGTCGCGCGCCTACCCGATATGGTGGCAATGGATGGGCTGATCCCGCTGACCGAGCGCATTAACAACTGGGAACTGAAAGAATTCTTCCCGCAAAATCGCTGGGACGGCATCACGGTGGATGGCGAGATTTACGGGATTCCGGCCTTCACCTTTGTCAACTGGGCATACTATCGCACCGACTGGTTTGAGGAAGCCGGGATTGATGGCCCGCCGACCACTTTTGACGAATTTACCGAAGTGGCAATCAAGCTGACGAATGCCGATGAAGGGCGTTATGGCTTTGGGATGCGCGGCGGTGATGGCGGCCAGGGCTTTATTATTGATGTGCTGGAGTCATTCGGATCACCTATCGTGGTTGATGGACAGCCCGCGATTGACCGTGACAAGGCAATTGATGCCATTACATGGTACTCCGAGCTGTTTACGGTGCATGGGGTGGTGCCACCCAGCGCGCCGAGCGACAGCTTCCGCCAGATGATGGACGGCTTCAAGACTGGCCAAACTGGTATGATCTGGCATCACACCGGGTCACTGACCGAGATACAGGATGTATTTGGCACAGACGACTCGCAGTTCATGACGGCAGTTCGTCCCGCCGGGCCAGAGGCGCATATCGCCCGCCTCAGCTATCTGTACAACGGTATCATGAAAGAGGATAATATCGACTCCGCCTTTGCCTGGATTCAGTTCTGGGGTGAGAATGATCCGACGATCGCCTTCCTGGAAGAAACCGGCTACTTCCCGGCCTCAGCAGCGGTGGCGGAAGACGCACGCATCACCGAGAATGCCTTCTATCAGGCCGCGCTGGATACGCTGGAGATTGGGACACTGGAGCCTAACTTTATAGGATATAACGGTTGGGCACAGAACACGGTGCTGCCTGCTTTCCAGCGGGTGCTGGTGGGTGAGGCCACGCCTGCCGAAGCAGTGGATGAGATGATCGCCGGACTGGAAGACACACTGGAGTAAGTTTATGGGGTGCAGGAGCGAGTCACAGACTCGCCCTGCACAGGTTTGATAAATGCCCAGAGCGAAGCGCAGTCGTGTTCAGACTGCGCTTTTTAATCCTCGTTTGCTGCTGTCGCGCCGGTGTAGCAGGCTATCCCTTCGAAATCGCTGGCCTGCACATAGGTTCGGAAGCTCTCGATAAAGCGGGCGGTAGCGGTCTGTGGGTCAATCTCCCAGAACGAGTCATCAAAGGCTTCGGTCGTGCTGTTGTTGCTGGTCACGCCGTAGAGTGTGCCATCGTTATAGAAGGAAAGCCCCTCCATATCATTGACTGGCTCGCCGTCTTCGGTGGTGAGGCGGCCAATAGTCACAGGTTGTACTGTGCCAGTGACGGGGTCGAGCGTGTCAAAATCAATGCGTGCCAGCCAGCTATCGAACACTTCGTCGTTGGAGGCGATGATATAGAATGTGCCATCACGCGGATCGATGGCCAGTTCTTCGATGTCTGTATGGCGCGCTTCACCGGGTATAGTACTCAAATCCACCAGGATATAGTCCACTCCGGGGCCGAAGGTGTCGCGGACGACTTCGCCTGTGGCCGGGTTGATCTCGAACAGGAAGTTGACCTCTCTATCATCACTTTCATGGACTGACCAGACACGACCTGTGACGGGGTCTACCGCGAGACTGTCCGATTCGTTGAGAATATCGGTGCCGAGGGCGGTACTGGTCGCCGGGTTGGAGATCACGGCGATGGCCGTATCACGCGGGGTGAATTCCCCGGTTTCAAGGTCAACTGTGCCAAAGTAAGCGAGGCTGTTCTTCTCGATGGTGTAGAGGGTGCGTCCATCCGGGCTGAAGGCCAGCGCCTCCGCCTCAAAAGTCCCGGTTCTGCCGATCAGCTCAACCTCACCGGAAAAGCGGTGGATGCGAAACAGATCATTGTCCTTGGTATTCGTACGCAAATCCTGGTTAGAGACGGCATAACAATAATCGCTGAGATCAGGCAGCGCACTATCCGTCTGCACCGGGTCGTAGATCAGCGTGCCGAGGGTGATACTATTGTGTTCCAGCGGAGCGCCCGCATCTGTGACCGGGCTGCGTTCCAGTGTTTCCAGATCATATAAACCAGTGTAAATCGTATAGCTTCCGGCGGGCATGGCTTCTGGCAGGGTGAGCTGCCATTCATCGACCATCTGAGCATTGGCTGCCCAATCGCTGGTGGGGTAGCTGCCGTTGAAAGGCGGCTGGTCAAAGGTGAACAGTTCGCCGCTGTCCTGATTCTGGAGGTGGAGGAACTGCGTCAGATCACGGTCAATTTTTTGCCGGGTCTGCCACCAGAATTTGACGGGCAGGGTGGCGCTGTGGACTTCCTCTGAAAGCGCATAGCCTGTGAGGGCGAAGCCTTCCGCCGGGAACTCGTAAGCCACCACAACCTCCGCGGCGGGGGCTGCTATAGTGGGGGCCGCAGTCACACGATCCAATAAAATGGCATCATGAGCGAACAGCGTGCGATCACCTGACCGTGTGATTTCCAGTCCGGTGGTATCCTCCCAGGGACGATTGAACGGCCAGGGGCCATACCAAACCCGCGCCATCAGATCATAAGTGCCGGGGGTAGGCAGGCTGCGTGGCGCATCAAAGAAGATTGTCCGCCGCATGATTACACCGGGGTACATGGCCGTCGCAGGCATTGGCCCCATGTGCAGGTCGTCAGATTGCGCGACACTTTCCCCACCCTTATGGCGCAGCAGGTGGATTGACAGGCTGTAGTCCTCTGACAGGGCTTCGTTGGCACGCCAGTAAAGCGTCAGTTCAATTTCCCCACCCGGCATGATCTCCCTGGTGGGCAGGCGGTAGCCTACCAGCGTCAGCAGGCCGTTGTCATATTCAATATCCAGCGGAGTGCCGAAAAAGCGCGCTTCCAGGCCGGGCAGCACCAGCAATGCCAGGGAATACCAGCCCGTAGCGACCACTGCTGCCCCTAACAGCAGAGGTTTCATACGTGGCCAGGCGGCAGCGCTAAGGTGGTATTGAGCATAGGACAGGAAGGTCGCCAGCACAATCGTCGCGCCAACCATCTCGAAAAGTTCCTCAAACAAATACATCCAGCGGGCGGATTGATCCACCGCGACGAAACCACGCAGCACGAATTCCTCAATGCCGATGCCGCTGATCGCCATTACGAACAGCCCGGTGAACATCAGCACAAAATGCACTATCGATTTCCTGAAGCCAAACCAGACGGCGAACGCACTGATCGCCAGCAGGATGCTGCCGCCGATGGCATAAGGGATGCGCCAGGCCTCAGTGGGGACACGACTGCCGAAAGTTTCATGGAATTCGTAAAATTCATCGATGCTGAAGTAGAAGAAGACCGCCGCCAGCAGCACCCAGTAGGCCCGCTGCCAGTTTTTCAGGCCCGGTGTGGCAAAGGCATTGACCATTGCTACTGTAAATATGACGAATAATTGGAGCGACGAGAAAATCGTCGGCAGGTTCAATTCCTGATCCATATCAAAGAACCAGCGCAAAAATGGCGGCAGGTTGGAGTTAAAGGCCAGGATGTGCATAACCGCCAGTGCAAGCTCAAAGATGATAAGGCCAATCAGCAGATTGCGGGCGAAGGGTTGCAGCGGGTTACGCTGGACAAACCAGATGGTAAAGGCGCAAATACCCAGTATGGCCACGATGGAGACAAAAAACAGGATTTGAAACAGGACTTGCTCTTGCATAACAACCTCTGTGGAATTTCGGCGCGCAGGCAGACTGCGAAATCATGAGAACAGGCAGGAAACGGATGCTTCCTGCCTGTTGTAAAGCGTGGATTATACCGCAGCAGCGGCCTGTCTGTCCCGCTGGAGGTTAACGAGGCTTACCACCAGCGCTGCCAGGGGGGTACGCCGTCAAAATCTGCGTTCACACAGTCACCACCCCAGGGCGGAATATCCCATCCGGGTGGACAGCCATCTCCGGTTTCACGCGGGATCGGGCGGCAGCGTGACCATTGGTAGTCGGTCATACCGCCGGACGAGTTGATGAAGTTCACCTGAAACTCGCCGGAATTGAGCAGGTAAAGCGCGACAGGCTGGCCGTTATAGGGCTGTGTCGATGTGCCGAGTAGAGTGTTCTGGCGGGTGGCGAGCATCTGCTGATAGCCCGCCGCAATCGTACCGACGGGCACATAAAGGATGGAGCCAGCGCCGGCCACCTTGACCAGGATACCGCCGTTGCGATAGGTTTCTTCTGGCACGAAGCCCTGATTTACACAGTAGACCGCCGCGCCATCGAGGCTCTGACGGTAATTGATGCGGCCATCATCATCGCCCCACTGCTTGAAGGGATACTGGTAGACCGGGTCGGTGGCATCCAGGCCGGGCAGGGGCATGGTATAGGGGCCGGGCACGGGAGCAAAGGCGAGGTTCGACAGGTCGCTGCGCGAGGCAACAGCGACAGGCGCGGTGATTTCGGTTACGGTCTCCGTTTCCGGCGCAGGTGGGGCTTCGGCTGACGGGGCACTGGGGACAGTACCTCCCCCAGGCGCAGCCAGTGTGAACGGATCATCGACCCAGACGGTACGCAAGCCAGCCGTTTCACCAATTGACATGGCAACCGCAGTCTGAATCACCCACCCATATTGACCATCAGGCAGGATGCCACGCACCCAGGTGCCCTCATAGGCCTGTCCATCCAGGCGAATGGGAGTGCCCGCGTCGTAATAGCCCAGGATGTACCACTCCAGGCCAGGTCCATGCCGCAGCTTGGCTCTGGATGTAATCGTGGTGGTGATATCGTTGTTCTGCGCGCTGACGAAACTGGCGGTGAGCGCCAGCAGGAGCAGCACGGCCAGTGTTTTGATGCCCGGATTTCGCATGGTTTTTCCTCAATCTAACCCACAGAAAGATGTGTTGATCGTTGCGCATATTGTAATAAACCGCGCACATTTTAGCAGAGGGGAGAATTTTTGGCAAAGTGGTAGGCAGCAGGATGTGTCTAATCCAGTATTTTAGCAATGAGTGGAAGAAGGTGTTCCTCGTAATTCACGTGGGTAATCCAACAGGTCTGGCACTGGACAAACCAGTACAGGCGCAGATAGTACATGATCTGAACGATACTGCGATCTATATGAAGTGCGGCATCGAACCCCATTGAATCAAGCAGCGTGGCAAGGTCAAGCCCACGTGGGCCACGACGCGGTGTTGCCCAGTCAATCACACGATACTCGCCGGGTTGGACGATAAAAACATTCGCGGCGGTAAGATCACCATGCAGGTAAACCGGCGCGCCCTGCACTGCCTGTAACAATGAGTTAGAACCTGCCCACCGCTGTAACTGATTGATCATCGAGCGGCTCAATATCGTAAACTGCCCCTGTTCGACCAGCGCGTACAAACTGTTGTGGGCAGCCTCGGTCAGTGCGCGCCAGCCCTCTATGCTGCTGATGTCAAGATAGCAGGGGAGGTCGCCTGTAATGGCCGCGATTTGTGTCGCCAACTGCTGGCCAGCCTCTAAAACCTGCTGCGCCGTATAATCCTTGTCAGAAAGCAGCGGGGCGTTCAGAAACTCGAACAGCATTGCGCTGTAATGGCCCGCCTGGTAGATCGTGCGTGCAGGGACGAGCAGCGCAGAGGCGGCGGCCTGGTAAAACTGTGGCTCTAACGAGGGGCCAGCCTGCGCTTTATAGATCAGCGTGCGCCCATTCGCCAGATGTAACCGCTGGACACAGGACAGCGGCCATTCATGGAGGGTATGGCGTTGGGTGACGGGGCTGCCCACAATGGGGAGAAGCTCCTCATCTGTGTGAAGCCGCAAATCAAAATAAGGGTGTGGATTCATGAATTTGATCTACTCTATTAAGACATGCCCGATCCGCACACGGCCCTCAGGCTGAGCGTCGCCATCCAGCACAGGGGTGAGACGTGTGTTATCGGCATAATAATATATGCCCAGCCATAGAGTATACGTACCCGATGGCAGATCGTCCGGCAGCATGAGTGTGACGCTATCGTGCCATTGGTCACCGGGATACCACACACCCGTGGGTAAGCCCTGTGTGCCAAGCGGAATGTCTGCCTGAGCGAGTGGCGGCGCGTCGTCTTCAGCAGTCAGATGCAGGAACAGCGAGTAATCCAACCGTGACCGTGCCAGTACATCCCAATGCAGATCGAGCGTGAAGCCCGCGCCGGGATCTGCTGGCCATGCTTCATCAAAAGCGACTGTTTCGCCCGCCAGTGTCATGTCGAAAGCGGCCACTGTCAGCAGATCGCCAAAGCGCAGATCATGTATGAAGGGTGTGCCCTGTAGTGCTGTAAATTCTGGCATCACGCGCAGATCGCGGGAGAGCGCCAGATCATTATTAGCGTTGGCGTTCGCGCCAGCAGCGACCAGCGGCTCGTTTTGCAGTACACGGTATAGCCCTGCTGCCAACGAGTAGGCACCGGTGGGTAAATCCTCCGGCAGACGCAGCCAGTGATGCGTCACAGTGATTTCGTCGGCGCGCCAGATACGGGTGCGATACATACCCCCGTTGGGGAAATCATGCGCCCCGGCCAGTGAGTCGCCTGCGTCATTCCAGATTTGCGCGAAAATTTCGTAGTCTTCGCTCGGTGGGCGCAGGGTTTGCCAGTAAAGCGTGATGTAAGTGATTGCACCCGGTGTTAAATTTTTGGCGGGCAGATCATAACCCACCAGGCGGATTTCCGGTGTGCCATCTGGAAGGCTGAATTCGGCCTGGACAGGGAAGGTCAGTACATCACGCGGGGCAAAGAGGCCCGTCGGGGTGGGTACACTGTAGAACTGCGCAATCTCGCGCTGGCTGCGATCTGCCAGCCGTTCCGGTTCCAGGGTGTTAAGCAGGTCTGAAACGGTCTGTTCCTGCTCTGGCGTGAAGGGTGGCAGGAACAGCGCTTCGTCAGCGCGCAGCAGCACCCACAAGCGGGTATCCCACACTGACAGCCGTCCATCATGGCGGATACGCTCCGGGTCGCTGGCGGTGACGATCACTACTTCCTCCGGCGGATCGGGGATGGTCAGGATGCCATCAGCATCCAGCGCGCTGTGGCGCTGACGGTAGACCTGAGAGGTAAGAAAGGCGATATTGGCACGGTTATATTCGTCGAAGGGTACCAGATAAGCCCGGTCTGGCTGGGCGATGATGCGGCGGCTAATGTCTACATCAATCTGCTCGGTGCGCCAGCCTGTCGCCGGGTTGGCATATTCTGCCGGGATGTGTTCGCCCAGGTAACGCCAGAGTCCGGTCAGTGCAGGCAGCAGGGCAAAGGCGATGAGCGTCCCAGTGATCACATGGCGTGCGAACGGGGCGCGCACCTGTGCGAGCGCCCACTCCCAGCCTGCCGCCAACCCAACACCGGACAGGATAAACACGTAGGGCAGCACCCCGGTCTGTCGCAGGCCGTGAATATCCACAACCGCGCCACTGATGAGATCGGTAAAGAACATAATGGGGATCGCCAGCAGCGGCCACAGGGTTTCGATGCGGCGTGGGCGGGCGATCAACAGCCCCAGCCCAAACAGGAAGCCAATAAAAAACAGAGGGGGCAGCATGGGATTGCCGATCATGCTGTACGGCCCGTTCCAGTTGATGCCCAGTGCGCGCAGTTCCAGCCATGTTTTTTTGAGCAGCACGGCAATCATGCCGCCCTCGGCGCTGGTGTCGTAATCCCATATCCAGCCACCTGTTTCCGCCGTGCCTGTATCGGCGCGGGCGGTGAAAGATTCAGGGGTGTTGATGAACATGACGATGTTGGGCAGCGAGAGTATAACCGCCACGGCCAGCATGACCAGCCAGCCACGCCAGCGCGCCCGCCAGCGTTCACGGTCTGCCAGCCAGACGTGTGCGCACCACAGTGCCAGCACCAGCGGAAACAGCCGCGCAGGAATGTAGGTGTACTGCATCCAGCCCAGCACAATCCCTGCCAGTGCCCAACGCCACCAGCCTCCCCGGTTCCATGCCCAGGCCACCAGCCATGTCAGCAGCGCGCACTGCACCGGGAAAATCGCGGCACGCATCCCCAGACGGCTGAGATAATTGGCGTGGAGGCTGGCAGCCACTACCAGCGCGGCCAGCAGGGCCGCCAGTTCGCGGCGGCGGTAAGGGGCATCGGCCATCAACCACCAGACAGCGCCGAACAGAAAGCCGCTGAACAGCACCCCCAGCACCGCCGTGACCGTCCGTCCTGCCAGATATGATACGCCTGTCAGGGGCATGGCCAGCCCTGAGAGGATGACAATGGTCGGCTCTGGCGCGTAGAGTTCCCATACATAATAGGGGAATACGCCGCTGTCCAGCCAGTCAAGCGCGTTGATCCCTTTCCAGGCGACATCACCATGCCCGCCCACAGGTGCGGATTCCAGATCAGCGAAGCGCACCAGCGCACCGAACAGCATGATTAAGGCCAGCAGCAGCCAGGTACGTGGACGAAGGGCAAGTTGGGGATAAGGCATAATGCTCTCCTGCTTGACAGCGCAGGGGCATTATAACGGTATCACGGAGGAGATCGTAGAGAGTGTCACAACGAATCGAACAGGAGCAGCCTGGTTTCACTGGATCAGGGTTAAAGGGCCGCTCGTTATTTTAAGGAGAGAGAAACCCGGAACGGCAGGTCAGACCACCCCGCGCTGGGTGGTGTCGGGTTCGTTCTGGTCAGTAGATCCACGCAGCCTGAAGGCCAGTAAAATCATAATCACGCCAAAGGCAATCGCGTAAATTGCCACCAGCGCCAGCAGCGCCAGGATGCCCCCGGTAGGGCTGATGAGCAGGAAGACCCCAAAGAGGATAGACAGCAGCCCACTTAAGCCCAGCCAGAACTCACCTTCAATCTCCTTGCGCAGTTGGATGGCGGCGACGATTTCCATCACCCCGGTAAAGATAGCCCAGAAGGCCACGATATACAGCACGAACAGCGGCAGGGCAATAGTAGCAAACAGGGGATTGGCAAGGACCAGCACCCCGGCGGCCAGGCTCAGAATACCTTCCAGAAGCTGCACCCACCAACGCGGTTGACCTCGATTCCGGAGGGCGGTGATCAATGTGAAAATGCCATCCACCAGCGCATATGCGCCGAAGAGCAGCACGAAGGTCTCAATGGCCAGGAGCGGAAATAAAAGCACCAGCACTCCGAAAATGACCGCTACGACTCCGCGCAGCGCCAGCATCCACCAGTTTTTTGCCAGCATGGTTAACATTGCTTCACCTCCAGTCCCACCGGATTTGAGATGTAATATAACTCGAAATGAAAGCACTTGCCAGAAATAATATCGGATCAACAAATGCACAGAAGCACAGCGATTGCGCCCCTGTGCCATAAGCTATTTCCCGACGACATGCTCCGCGAAGTAACGCCCCCAGTGTGGATGTTCACCGTTGATGTCGGTGTAACCGTACTCGTCAGAGAGACCCCAGGAGCTGAAGGCACGCCCGGTTTTCTCGAAGATATTGGCATCCGCTGCCAGCGCAGCCACCGCCCGCCCAACGAAACAGGGGGTTTCCGACGCGATGAAGTGAGGGTCTTTTTGTGCGCCATCGCGCCAGTTGGCCTCGGTCACGCCAAAATGTGCTAACATTGCCTCAGAGCGCAGGAAGCCTGGTGTAAGCGCCAGTGCGGTGATACCGTGCGGGCGCAGTTCCTCCGCCAGCGCCACGGCCAGGCGGATAACTGTGGTTTTGGCGATGTCGTAGAAGAAATTGCCACGATAATCCAGTGTGTCCCCGTCGGTGATCTCGATGATTAAGCCGCTGTTCTGTTTCAACAGCAGGGGAATAGCGTAACGACTGGTGATGATGTGCGTGTCAAGGGCTGTGCGCAGCATCTTCAAGCCCTGCTGTACATCCTGCTCCCACAGCGGCTTGCCCCACACAGTGAGCGCATCACCCCCCCAGATGTCATTGACCAGGATATCGAGTTTGCCCTGTTCCGCCTGCACCTGCTCGAACAACGTTTTGACCTGTGCCTCGTCCAGATGATCGACCTGTACCGGAATACCGACTCCGCCGTAACCTGTGACCATCTCGGACGTTTCCTCAATGGATTCGGGACGGGTGGGATCGGTGGATTGGCCGCGTATACTGCGTCCGGTGCAGTATACCGTCGCGCCTGCTTCGCCAAGCATACAGGCGATACCACGCCCCGCGCCTCTGGTTGCCCCTGCCACCACGGGGACCTTGCCTTTTAATGGCTGCACAATCTCTATCTCCCTATGGATCCAGTAGTCTTTAAAGGATACACAGCTTAATATGACACCTTGTGTCATATCAGGCTGCCAGATCAGATCGATAAAATCTGCAAAATGGGATTTATGCGTAAGCACCTGCTTATAATCGGGCTGAAACAGTGTATTTAGTGGCGAAAGGGGAGGCTTTGCTATACACTTGCCACAGGCGAGGGGCATCAACCCCACACTCCAATCTCCCTCAGCGCGCCATTTGATTTATATGACGGCATTTTCTTGACATTTCTGATATTTCAACTTAACATTCATTATCAATAATTAATTATGAAAATCTTTTACTTATGGCGGACTCTTCTTCTCCGGTGCGGCGGCGAGCCGCTAAACTCGCCTCCCTGCCTGACCAGGTTTATGCACAACTGCGCAGTGCGATTATCGGCGCAGAGCTGCCTCCCGGCGAAAAACTGGTCGAGATGGACATCGCCGCACAGATGGGCACCAGCCAAGGGCCGATTCGCGAAGCCTTACAGCGGCTTGAGCGGGACGGACTGGTGGAGCGCCGGGTGCGCAGCGCGACCTTTGTCAGCAAGATCTCTATAGATGAGATGTACGAATTATTCTCTATCCGCAGTGTGATCGAGGGTTTTGCCATCCGGCGTACCGCGCAGAAGATCACCGCTGACCAGTGTAATGAGCTGGATGTGCTTATCCAGAAAATGGCTCAGGCAGGCAGCGAGAAAGAGATGATTGTCCTGGCAGAATATGACATGCAGTTTCATCGTTATCTGGTGGAGTGGTCGGGCAGTGCCAGTTTGCTGCGCGTCTGGCTGCCACTCTCCAGCCAGATTCAACGGTTTATCATCCAATCTCATCCCTTACATTATCCCGATTTTGTCGAAGTTGGTACCCGGCACCAGCCGATTATGGAGGCATTGTGCCGCCGTGATGGCGACCGCGCAGAGCGTGCCGTACAAGAGCATATTATGCTCATCTGGTCGAGAATTAATCCCTGAAAAGGTGTATTTACTGGGTCATGCCCACTGTAGAATGAAGGGAGGTGATTATCGCCCCAGCACAGCAGACAGTGATCTGAGTGCGACACCTGAAACAAACGATTTTCCGTCAAGCCTTTTCAAACTGTCATTGAAAGAAAACTTATTCAGGAGAAAGAAAATATGCCTATCAAGAAAATGAGCCGTCGAGATTTCCTGCGCAACAGTGCCGCTGGTGCGAGCGCTGCTGCCCTGGCAGGTGGTACACTGTCCGCGCTTGCTCAGGATGCCACACCTACCCCTCTGGCACTGCCCGAAGGGACTGAGGGGACACTCACGGTTATTCACCGCACCGAGTATTTTGAGGAGGCACAGTCCATCTTCCGGGAAATCGTGGAGGACTTTGCAGCGGCCAACAACATTAACCTGGACATTTCAACCGCGAACTCTGAAGCCTTTGGTGACTTCCTGGGCAAGATGCAGGCCGCTGTCGCGGCGGGCAATCCGCCTGACTTCGCCTATCAGTCGAACATCAGCAACTCGCAGATGCACCTGCTGAATCTGCTTGAAGATGTGACCGATGTTGTGGAAGAAGCCGTCAGCCGTTACGGTGAGATCATGCGCGGCACAAACGCCCAGCGCAATGGTCAGTTTGACGGTGTGTGGAAAGCAGTACCCTTCCTGGCAAGCACCACTGGCTACTTCATGCGTGGTGACAAAATCGAAGAACTGGGCCTCGACCCGGCGACTGATCTCGTCACCTGGGATCAGCGGCGCGAAGCGGCCCTGGCGATGACTGACCCCGATAACGAATTCTGGGGCTGGGGCCTTACCCCTAACCAGAGTGGTGACGGCTATGGCTATGTGATGCTGGTCATCAACTCGTTTGGCGGTAGCTACACCGATGAAAGTGGCCTTATCGTGACCTTCGATTCACCGGAGACACTGGCGGCGGTGGAGTGGCTGGCGGAAACTTATGACCGGAGCGGGCCGTATGCCGCGATGCTGCCGCCTGGTATCGAAAGCTGGACGGACATCAGCAATAACGAGGTGTGGCTGGCGGGCAACATTGCCTATACGCACAATGCCTTCAGCCTGTATGCCCAGGGTAAGCGCGATGGCAACCCGGTGTTCCCCAATACCGTTATGCTGCGCGCCCCGCAAGGGCCATCGGGCATGATCCACGACGGTGGTGGTATCGGCGGCTGGATTAACATCTTCCGTGGCGCTCCTAATATCGCCCTGGCGAAGGAACTGACCCTGGCGCTGCTCGATCCGTCAAATTTCAACCGGATGTCGGCGGTGGCGGGTGGCCTGTTCAACCCGGCCTATGAAGACCTGTGGACTGACGAATTGCTCGCTCAGGACCCCAACTTCCTCACCATCAAGGAAATGGTGAGCGTGGAAGACCCCTGGATCGGCCACTACTGGCCGACAGAGCCGAATGCCGCCATTGATGCGATTCAGGCAGCCTCGGTTCCCAACCAGATGATGTCAAATGTTATTTCTGGCCGCATGACCCCCGCGGAAGCCGTGAGGGATGCTCACAACCAGATTGTGGACATCTTTGAAGAAGGCGGCATCATGCAGCCGTAACACAGGCGCTGTGTTTGTCGAGAGGGTAGCCAGGCTGCCCTCTCGGTTTATTCTATAATCTGAACAATCATTGGCTGATAGTTATGCAGTTCAGCATCTCAATATACAGGCAACTGCGTAACATAATATGTTGAGTTTGAAAGAGACCCTTATGGATAATCAGGCCAGATTGAGAACCGGCGCGATCACACCACCCGTTTACAGCAGCTCCCGACGCCTGGAAAGAGTGCTGGGGCGAGATTGGAAGGTAGCCCTGCCTTTTGTCATGCCGATGGTGTTGATTATGGTCGGGTTAATCCTGTATCCATTTATCAATGCCATTGTGCTAAGCACTACTTCGTTAAATTTCCTGACTGGCGAGACGACCTATGTCGGATTCAGGAATTACGAACGCCTTTTCACTAACAGCGATTATCTCTTGTCGATGAGAAATACTATTCATTTTACGCTCTGGTCATTGACGCTCAAGTTCATTGTCGGCATGACCATCGCGCTAATTCTTAACAGCCGACTGCCGTTCCGCAGTATACTCACGGGCATTATGCTCCTGCCCTGGATCGTGCCGGAAATTGTGACGGCGTTGGCCTGGAAAAGTATGTATGATCCGATTTTTGGCGGCCTTAATCCTATTCTGCTCAACCTGGGGCTTATAAGCCAACCGCTCGGCTGGCTTTCTGATGCAAACTTGGCAATGCCCAGTGTAATCGCCGTGAATATCTGGAAAGGCATCCCTTTCTATACCATGCTGCTGTTGGCAGGGCTGAAAGCCATTGACCGTGATCTGCTCGAAGCTGCTGAGGTGGACGGCGCTAATGTGGTTAAGCGATTCCGGCATATCACACTGCCGGGAATGCGCTACGTAATCGTCGTAACGCTGCTGCTGTCTTTTATCTCGACCTTTAACTCGTTTGGCCTTATCTTCCTGATGACAGGCGGTGGTCCCGGTGGCGCGACCCGCGTCTACTCGGTCCTGGCATGGGAGAAGGCGATCCGATCTCTGCAATATGGGCCGGGTGTCGCCATCGCTTTCAGTGTTGCCCCGTTGATGATAGTGCTGATCTGGCTGCTGTCGCGTTTCATGCGATCGGACGAGAGCCGGGCATCCAGTGACCAGAAACCCAACGTGTTTGACTGGCTGACTGACCAGGTCGGACGTGTTCTTGGGCTGGTGCTGGACGTGATATTCCTGCCGTTCGAGCTGGTTCTGAAGGGTTTTGACAGCCTGTCAAAAAGCCTCGCGAAAACATTTAATAACACGAGAGATACCAAGGGAGACGAACCACTCCTTAAACACTCGCAGCGCGAAGGGATGAACCTGGTGCTGCGTATGCTGCTGCTTCTCCCGATTCTGTTCTTTGTGCTTTTCCCGTTTTACTGGGTGATTATCACCTCATTCAAGACCACACCGCAGATCTTTGAACGGGTTTCGATCTTCTGGCCTGAACCGTGGACACTCGATCAGTACCAGACGCTGATCCAGAATACACCGTTTCTGACCTGGTTCCGTAATACAGTGATCGTGGCATTGACCAGCACAGCCCTCTCGGTTACCCTGGCCGCGCTGTCCGCTTATGCGCTGTCGCGCCTCAAGTTCCTGGGGGCAGGTTTGCTGACCGCTTTCCTACTCATTACCTATCTGCTGCCCGGTTCAATGCTGTTTATCCCGTTGTACCAAACTCTGACTGATCTGGGTCTGATTAACACCTATGGGGCATTGATCGCGACGTATCCCACATTCATGCTGCCATTTGCCACCTGGGTAATGATCGGCTATTTCCGTGCGATCCCGGTAGACCTTGAAGAGGCGGCTATGATCGATGGTTCCAGCCGTCTGGGCGCTTTCTGGCGTATTACCCTGCCGCTGGCACTGCCAGGGCTGCTGTCGGTGACGTTGATTGCTTTTACCAACGCCTGGAATGAGTTTTTGTTCGCGTTTGTCTTTATCACCAGCGAGTCGCTGCGGACGCTGCCGGTGGGTTTGCAATCCCTGGTTGTGGGCGATATTCTGCCCTGGGGGCAGCTCATGTCAGCATCGCTGCTGATGGCAATCCCGGTGGTGATTCTCTATATCTATGCCCAGCGGTATCTGGTTGAAGGGCTGACCATCGGCGGCGTGAAGGGTTAATGCAAGTGCTGGTCTTTGTGTGACAGAGAAGGTCGCCCCCGGTTATTTACGGGGGCGGCTGATTTTTCGCCTCCATCCCCAACTGTGTCATCTCCCATTCCAGTGTCTGGCGCAGGCCATCTTCCAGTGGGCGCGGATCATAACCCAGTTCGCGCCGGGCTTTGCTGTTATCGCCCAGGTAAGTCACGCCAGCGACGACGCGCAGTGTTTCGCCGGCGTAGTTAACAGGGACGGGCAGCACATTGTCGATCATATCCATCACCCCTGCCGCGGCAAGCAGCGCCCAGCGTGGCGCGTACAGGCGCGCCGCGGGCACCCCCGTGATTTTCTCCCCCAGTTGTATCGCCTCGATAAGCGTGTGTGACGGCCCACAAATGATGTAACTCTCGCCAACCCGGCCTTTCTCCATCGCCAGCAGATGACCACGAGCGATGTCGTCGATATAACCCCACGAATAGGCCGCACCCTGCGGCAGCACCGGCATCTTCCGGGTGAGGTACTGCTGCCATGTATCGTGCATATCGCTGGTGTCCTCTGGCCCGTAGACTATCCCCGGCATGACGATCACCAGCGGCAGGCCATCGGCGATGAACTGCCTGGCGATCTTATGCGCTTCGGCCTTTGTGCGGTCATACTCGCTGATATGCTGGCCGTCGAAGTGATAGCTTTCATCCGCGATTTTGCCCTGTGTATCGGAATTGACGGCAAGGGTGCTGGTGTAAACACCTCTGGGGATGTTCAACTCGCTCATCAGCTCGAGGACATTACGAGTGCCTTCTACGTTGACCTTCTGGCCGGGGGTCTTATCCTTCAGGCCTATCTTGTACCACCCGGCGACATGGAACACGCCTTCTGCGCCCGCCATGCCCTCGCGCATACTTTCCTTATCGGTGACGTCGCCGGGGTGCAGGTGGATGCCCCGCGCGGCCAGCGCGCCCGCTTTTGCCGGGTAGCGCACCAGCGCAATGACCTCATGCCCACCCTCGCGCAGCATGTGCGCCACCTTCCCGCCGATAAAACCTGTCGCCCCGGTGATAAAGTATTTCATGGCATCCCTCCATATCAGTGGCGCTAAGTCTCACTCCTGTTGCGGCGATTATAGCGCGTAGTGGCTGGCTGTGGTTCAGGGTACAATATCCGGCATGAATTTGCTTCCCAACTGGAAAGGCTTTTTATGAGCGAACCGTTTATTCTGGGCGCGAATTACTGGCCGCGCGGTAAGGCCATGTACTGGTGGTCGAATTTTGATGCAGGCGAAGTGCGTGAAGAATTTGCCATTATGCAGGAAATTGGCCTGAATGTCGTGCGTCTGTTCCTGTTATGGGACGATTGGCAGCCTGCGCCCGATATGGTTTCCCCAGAATGCCTGAAAAACTTCGGCGTAGTCTGTGATCTGGCTGTACAACATAACCTGGGATTGGATGTCACTTTCTTTACCGGGCATATGAGTGGCCCCAACTGGGCACCGGGCTGGATGCTGGAAGGCCCTAAACCAGATTGGCTGCGCCAGTTGGTCAGCGGGGGCAGGGTGGTGGATTCAGGTTATCGCAATTATTTTACCGACCCGACCGCGTGGCAGGCGCAGAGGCTCCAGCTTGAAACAGTGGTCAGCGCTTATAAGGATCACCCGGCTATCTGGATGTGGAACCTGGGCAACGAGCCGGATTTATTCGCCATCGCACCTACGCAGGAAATCGGGCGCGCCTGGGTGCGCGAGATGGTTTCGCTTATCAAGTCTATTGACCCGGTGCATCCTGTCACCTGTGGGCTGCATGTCGCCAGCCTGGGCAGGAGCGACGCGCTGCGCATTGACCAGTGTTTCGCCGAGACGGATGTCGCCGTCATGCACAGCTATCCGATGTATACGCCCTGGGCACGCAGCCCGCTTGACCCAGACTTTGTGCCTTATACCTGTGCGCTGACGACGGCGCTGTGTGGCAAGCCTACATTGATGGAAGAATTTGGCGGCCCCACCGCTGCACCGGGCCAGGAGTCGTATACCTGGGAATGGACTGCTTATGGTCAGCCGCGCACCCAATTTATGGCCTCGGAAGATGATTTTGCGGAGTTTATCCGCGCAACGCTGCCGAAATTGCAGGAAGTGGGCGCGACGGGAGCTATGCTGTGGTGTTTTGCCGATTATGTCGAAGCCCTGTGGGATAAACCACCGTGTTCTGAATCGCGCCATGAACGTTTCTTCGGGCTGGTGCGCCCCAATGGGACACTAAAGCCTCATGCGCAGGTGATAAAGGAATTCGCGGCGACCAAACCCACCGTGCAGCCCGCTACCC
>JBGSXK010000699.1:0-5246 GCA_041751455.1 Anaerolineae bacterium | reverse complement strand
AGGGGCCTTTATTGGCATGTTCCAGCAAGGTGAGCATGTGTGCTTCACGTTCCGGGTCATAGAACGACGTACCAATCTGCTGCTGCTCTTTGCCAATTTCTGAAGCAAGACGAGCGCGCTTGCTCAACAAATCCAGAATTTGCAGGTTAATCTCATCCACTTCCGAGCGAAGTTCCTGTAATCGATTTTGCGTCATGATCTTTCTTCCCATGCGGCTGTCGTATGGGCGGAAATTATACTGGCTGAATATTCACTTGCCTATGTGGATTGGTGTTATGAACCACGCAGATGCTGCCCGGTTCAGTGAGCGTGTTTTATTCCTCGGCCAAGTCATCGACTTTCAGTGCCGGATCACGAGCTGGATTATGAACATCCAGCCATGCCTCGGCCAACGGCAGCATCCAACCCTGCACATCCTCAATAAACGCCAGCGCTTGATCAGCATTCACTACGGGCTGCCATACCAGATGCAGCGCTTGATCAATCTCAGCGGTATATTGAGGATACCCACGCGCAAAGCCCGCAGCACACAGGTCAGGATCACGGGTGTGCCTGCCCTCCTGCATCTGCACCAGCCCATAACCCGACCACAACAGATGTTTGGCCGCCTGACAGCACCAGTAGCGGGCAGCACGCGCATCCGCTTCGATCATCGCCCACGCCTCATCCAGGTCTGCCGCAAGCTGCACCAGGTCATCATTGGCAATCGCCGGGCTGAGCTTGTAATCCGGCAGCTCCGGTGCGAGATCGCTGCCCCACAGGCATACGCTGTGTGTTTTAACAATAAATCCGCCGATGGAAAAACGCGCCGGGTCGGTAAACACGTAGAAATGCGGCCACAGTTCTAGCTGAATATCGCTGATGAGCGGATAACGATCCAGCAGGAATTCCTCGGTGGGCATGACCCAATCACGCAGCACCAGATCACCATCTGTAAATTCGCTTAAGACCGCAAAAGCGTTAAAGTCTGATTCACCCTCTACTGCCATACCCCGTGCCACTGAACCTGTCACATAGATACTGTGCAGGTCAGCCGCGAGATGACCGGTATAGGCCGCGACCACCTCCTCCACCAGTGCTGTATACGACGACTGGATGGACTCGGCGTGTGCATCATTCAGGATATGGCCTTCAGTATCCATCGGCCAGTAGCGCCCCGACTTCTTCATCGGGCAACCTCCCGTAAATCCATCAGGTCTCCATCATACCCCATATCATGCACTGTGAAAGTTTTTATAGGTCGCTGCCAGCGGCGCGGCGAACAGCAGGAAAATCAGCGTATTAAATACAGCATTTGCAGGAAATCCCATCACAAGTGAAAAACTGCTGTCCACCACAAACCAGATCATAATCGACAGGGCAAGGGTGTTCCAGGCTTCGCGCTCACCCCGACGAAACGGCCCCATCACCACACGCCAGATCATCACCATCCAGCCCAGCATAACTGCGCCCAACAGGCCATATACAAAGTTAATATAGTGGAAAGCCTGCGCGCTGAAGGTGGCCTGCGCGCCGGATGACGAAAAGAACAGCCCGTTGAAAAAATCCTGCATTGTGTCCGGCACAAGAATAAGACTGAGGCTGAACAACAACACCCCTCCGACCATCAGCATTAACCAGCGCCACCAGAACCTGCTCACATACTTCGACATCGCCCGTCCTCAATGAAATGATCTGCATCTGGCGCAAAGTGTGCCACCAGCCAGACTGCCAGAGCCACATCGGTCACTGCCAGCTTCTGCCAACAGACACGTGAACGGCATCATGCGGCAAAGTGCGGCGTGAGGTAAAGTTGCGGGCAACTTTGCGCTGGTTTAGTGTAAAAAGGCATAATCATGAATCACGACATCTCCCATATCTCAACAGTCTGGAGCCGCGCGACGGAATTAATCATCGAGCGTGGTGAAGGCTGCTACGTTTATACGCCCGAAGATGAGCGCTATCTGGATTTCAGCAGTGGTATCGGCGTGGTCAACACCGGACACAGCCATCCGGTTGTCGTCAGAGCTGTTCAGGAACAGGCGGCGAAAATCATGCACGCCCAGGTCAACTGTTATTATCACACTCCACTCATCCGCCTCAGCCAGGCGCTCAACGAAATCACCCCACCGCACCTGGATACGTTCTTTATCTCCAACAGCGGCGCGGAAGCCACCGAAGCAGCGGTCAAGCTGGCACGACACTATACGAAACGCCCTAATATCATCGTGTTTCAGGGCAGCTTTCATGGCCGTACCGCTCAGACAATGGCAATGACTACCTCCAAGACCGCCTACCGTGTCGATTACCAGCCGCTGCCTGGTGGGGTATTCGTCGCACCCTTCCCCTATGCCTATCGCTATCGTATGAGCGCGGAACAGGTCACGCAATGGGCATTAGCCGAACTGGAACACCTGCTGCACAGCCAGACCGCGCCCCAGGAAACCGCTGCTGTGATTATCGAGCCGGTACTGGGGGAAGGTGGTTATGTACCCGCGCCACCGGAATTTTTGCAAGGTCTGCGCCGCCTGTGCAGCCAGCACGAGATTCTGCTGGTAATCGACGAGGTACAAACAGGATTCGGTCGCACCGGCAGATTTTTTGCTCACGAATACGCAGGCATCAATCCCGACATCATGATTATGGCCAAGGGCCTGGGCAGCGGTTTCCCCATCTCCGCCATCGCCGCCCCGCGCCATATCATGAGTCGCTGGCAGGTGGGCACCCATGGCGGCACTTATGGCGGTAACGCCATGGGCTGCGCAGCAGCGGAAGCGACAATTCAGGTGATGCTGACAGAAAAGCTGGTAGAAAACGCCGCCGTGCGCGGTCAACAGCTTCGGGATGGATTGGTGGAAATCCAGCGCCGCTGCCCTGTGCTGGGCGATGTGCGCGGGCTGGGTCTGATGATCGGCTGTGAATTTACCGATTTGGCAACAGGCCAGCCCGATGCAGCCACTACTAAAAAAGTTGTGCGCCACATGCTGGAACAGGAACATATCGTCCTGCTCACCTGTGGCACATACAGCAATATCATTCGGTGGATTCCGCCGCTGGTGGTCAGCGCTGCCCAGATTGACGAAGGGCTGGCGGCTTTCGAGCGTGCATTGAACGCAGGTTAGCCTTTTTTAATATCTTTGTGCGAATGATGTGAAAAAGGTTTGTGATTGAGGAGCGTTTACGATGCAGTTTACACGGCACTACAGCATGGTGAGGCTTGTTCTGAGCTTAGGAATTGGGAGCTTGCTGTTGCTCATCCACACAGCTCAAGCGCAAAACAGTTGCGATGATCCTTTTGGCGGGGAACAGGTGCGCTTCAGCACATCATTCTGGAGCAAGACCGATTTTTGCCAGCACACTATCCCTTATAACGAGATTATCTCTGGCGGTGTCATGCCGGATGGCATCCCGCCCATTGATAATCCAGCCTTTGACTCGCTTACAGTGGCGGCGGAGTGGCTGCAGCCCCAGTCTCCGGTGATTGCCTTTGACCTCGGCGGAGAAGCACGCGCCTATCCGCTGGCGATCCTCACACGTCACGAGATTGTCAACGATGTGTTTGGGGATGTACCTGTCGCGGTGACGTTCTGCCCGCTGTGCAACAGTGCTGTGGTCTTTGATCGTCGTGTAGAAGGCGAAACGCTGCGCTTTGGGGTATCAGGCAATCTGCGTCACAGCGATCTGATTATGTGGGATGACCAGACACAAAGCTGGTGGCAGCAGTTTACCGGGGAAGGCATCGTCGGGATTCATGCCGGAACCCAGCTTGAACTGCTGCCCTCGCTGATAGTGAGTTTTGAGGAATTTATGAAGCAGTACCCACAGGGCACAGTACTCTCTCCACCCCGCCCCGGTTATGGCGTAAACCCCTATACAAATTATGACACCAATGCCAATCCGTTTCTCTTTACGGGTACGCCGGATGATCGCTTATTCCCGGTTGAGCGCATCCTGGGGGCAATGATCGGCGGTGAGGCGGTAGCCTATCCGTTCTCGCTGCTGGAGCAGGAACGGGTGCTTCAGGATACCGTTGGCGGACGTGCCGTCGTGGCTTTCTGGCAGCCCGGTGTGACCAGTGCCCTGGATCAGCGTGACATTGACACCTCGCGCGATGTGGGTATGGCCGCGCTCTACAGCCGCGAACTGAACGGCGAAACGCTCAGCTTTGTGCGGGACGATCAAGGTCGCCCGGTGGATGAGCAGACCGGAAGCGTGTGGAATGTCTTTGGCACAGCACTGGAAGGTGAACTGGCCGGGGCACAGCTTCAACAGCAGCTTGCCTTCCCGCATTTCTGGTTTGCCTGGGCAGCTTTCCGGCCAGAAACCCGGCTTTATGCGGTAGAATAGCCTGCAAAATGACGATCTTATGGAAAGGACAGGCTTATCATGCGTGGAATCCGTATTGATGTGATACTGGTAATTATTCTGACGGTGGTGCTGACCGTGTATCTGCTCAGCACAACGACTGCTTTCGGCCCGGTGGCGAGTGGGTCCTGGGGAATTACACCGGAAACAGCGCTTGTCTGGGGGCAGGGCGCAGGTGAGGCTGCCAGCAGCGAAGCTGACGAACCAGAACCAGAGGCAGAAGTCACTGCCGAGCCAACGGAGGAAGCCACCGCAGAGGCGAGCGAGACCGATTAATAGACTGAGGGGCAGCCAAGCGATAGGCTGCCCCTTCACCAGAACAGTCCCTACCCGCCTTTCCCATCCCCGCGTATAATCAACTGGCATTAGCCCACCTCAAAACAATGGAACGAAAGACGATGCTCAATAAACTGAGCGGTATTGAAGACCGCTATAACGAACTGGAACGACTCATGAGCGACCCACAGGTGATGGCCGATTACACCAAAGTGGTCGAATACTCCAAGGAGCGCGCGGGGCTGGAGGATATTGTCAAAGTCTACCGCCAGTATCGCAGCCAGATGCAGAATCTGGAAGAAGCACGCCGCATCCTCTATGAAGAAAGCGACGAGGAGCTGCGCGAGATGGCGCAGGAAGAAGCCCACGAACTGGAAACCAGTACGCTCGAACTGGAGGAGCGCCTTAAGGTGCTGCTGCTGCCCAAAGACCCACGCGACGACAAAAACGTGATCGTGGAAATACGGGCCGGGGCAGGTGGCGACGAGGCTGGCCTGTTCGCGGCGGATTTATTCCGCATGTATGCCCGTTATGCCGAGGAGCGCCGCTGGAAAGTGGAAGTGATCGACCAGCACGAGACAGGTGTGGGCGGTTATAAGATCATCACATTTGAGATTAAAGGCCAG
>JBGSXK010000698.1:0-2529 GCA_041751455.1 Anaerolineae bacterium | reverse complement strand
GAGCAGATCAACCGCCAGATTGACCAGAGTCACGAAAACGGCAATCACCAGCACCGCGCCCTGCAGCAGCGGGTAGTCCCGATCCAGCACGGCATCCAGCGCCAGGCGACCAATGCCGGGCAGGGTAAAGACGATCTCGATCACGACCACGGCACTGAGCAAGGCGGTGACCTGGAGGCCAATGACGGTGACGATGGTAATCATGGCGTTGCGCAGGGCGTGCCGCAGGATGACCACGCGCTCGCGCAGCCCTTTCGCACGGGCGGTGGTGATGTAGGTCTGGCTCATGACTTCCAGCAGGGCGCTGCGGATAAAGCGGGTCTGGATGGAGGCGCTGATGAGGCCGGCGGTGAGGGCAGGCAGGATCATGTGTGCCAGCCAGTCCGCGGGATCCTGCTGGATGGGGGTATATCCGCTGGGTGGGAGCCAGCCAAGCCCTGTACTGAACAGCAGCACCAGCAGGATTCCCAGCCAGAAATCGGGGATGGCCACCCCAAGCTGGCTGATGATTGAGGCGATAGTATCCATGCTGCTGCCGGGGCGGATGGCCGAAAGGATGCCGAGTGGAAACGCGATGGCCATGCCGATGAGCAGCGCCAGTGTGGCCAGTTGGAGGGTGGCGGGCAAACGCTGGGCGATCTGCGGCGAGATGGGCTGGCCGGTAATCAGGCTGCTGCCCAGATCGCCCTGCACAGCGTTACCGACCCAGGTCAGGTATTGCTCCAGCACCGGGCGGTTAAGCCCCAGGCGCTCGCGCCGCGCGGCGATGTTTTCCTCGGTGGCCTGCAAGCCGAGCGAAATGCGCGCCGGGTCGCCGGGGATGATCTGCACGATCATAAAGACGACAAACGTCACCCCCAGCACGACTACCAGCGCCAGGGCTAACCGCTGAATGAGATAACGGTAATTCATGCGACTAACCTGCTGTCAGAGGGGGGCATGACTGCCCATGCCCCCACTGCGAAATGGCAACTGCTACATGGGTTCCAGCCAGACAGTCCAGAAGTTGTTGGCTGAATCAGGCCGGGTGACATAGCCCTGCACCGAAGGTGAATGGGCTTTCACTTCCTGCTTGACGTACATATAGATGTAGGGTGCATCATCCACGAGAATCTGGTTGGCCTGTTCGTAGATGTCATAACGCGTGTCGAAGTCCTGTATCGTGCGTCCTTCATCCACCAGCGCGTCAAATTCTGGATTGCTGTAACCGGTGAAGTTGAAGGCCTGCCCGGTACGGTGCTGGAGGTAGAAATAATCCTCGGCATCGGTCAGCCCGATCCAGCTCAGCATGAAGGCATCAAACTCGCCCGCGCCCTGACGATCCAGCCATTCGCCGAATTCGATATTTTCGATCTCCACCGTAATGCCCATTTCCGCAAGCTGCTGCTGCACCACCTGCGCGCCGCGCAGCGTTTCCTCAAAGCCGATGGCAGTCATCATGCTCATGGTGAAGCCATCGCCAACGTCGGCATCAGCCAGCAGGCCGCGCGCGGTATCCAGGTTGCGCTCATAGGGAGCATAAGGGAAATGCCAGGGTGAACCAGGGGCAGTGGGGCCATGGGTGGGAACACACAGGCCAAAGAAGGCGAAATCGCAAATCTGCTGGCGATCAATGGCATAGGCGATGGCCTGACGCACGCGCACATCGCTGAATGGCTCACGGTTGAGGTTGAGGCCGAAGTAGTCGTAAGCCAGCCGTGCCGCAGTCCCGACGACCACATTCTCATCGGCTTCCAGCGCGCTGAAGTTCTGCGGTGAAATGGTGAAAATCCAATCGACCTCGCCGCCTTGCAGCGCCAGATCACGGGCGGTGTCGTCGGTGATGGGCGTAATGACGACGGAGTCCAGGTAGGGCAACCCTTCCTGCCAGTAATTTTCGTTTTTATTCAACACAAGGCGTGTAGTGCCTTCCACTTCGCCGATGACGAACGGCCCGCTGCCCAGGGGTACGCGGATCGTGCCATCCTCCTCGACGCTTTCCTGCGCCATAATGGCAGTGGATTTATTGGCGGCCAGCGAGGCGGGCATGGTCGCGAAGACCGAAGTCGTGGTGACGGCTACCGTGTAAGTGTCGATCACTTCAATCGTGGTGTCGGCTCCACCCAGGCGGAAGGTATTGCCAGAGCCGATAGCCGGGTCGAGCAGGCGCTCAAAGCTCCACTGGACATCCTCGGCAGTGAGTTCACGGCCATTGCTGAAGCTCACTCCTTCGCGCAGGTTAAATGTCCAGGTCAGCCCGTCTTCCGACTGCTCCCACGACTCAGCCAGCCAGGGGATGAGATTCATATCATCATCGAAGAAGGTCAGGGTTTCCAGCACGTTGTTCAACACCTGGAAGCTGGCTTCGGAACTGGCGAAATGCGGGTCGAGGCTTTCCCAGCGTGCCTGCCAGGCGGCGCGGAGGGTGCCGCCGGACTGTGGCACAGCGTCCTGCGCCAGCGCGAGGCCGGGCAGCAGCAGCACCAACAGCGTGAGTACCAGAGCAACTCTTTTCATGGAACAAACTCCTGTCTACTTGCGGATAAATAT
>JBGSXK010000697.1:0-2029 GCA_041751455.1 Anaerolineae bacterium | reverse complement strand
GGGTATCGCTCGTCAAGCGCAGTGCCACGAGGCTGAAAAACAGGCCTGCCAGCGCCATGAGCATCCGCAAAGGGTGAATACCTGACCACATGGTTGGCTGGTCTTCTTTTTCCGGTGCTGGCACAGGTTCACTGTTAAGGGAGTTTCTGCGTTTTTCCCACCAACTACGTAATGCAGGCCAATCGCCATACACCTCTGCCCCCAGCCATACCAAAAAGGCCAGCAGCAAGTAGGGCGCACCCGCATTCAACGCCAGCGTTTCTGTACGTAGAGGAGCATTAGCAAGAATACCACCCCCCCACCAGGCCAGCAGCAGCGCCGTCAGCCGCAAGCCAAGCTGTGCCGCTTCACGGTAACGGGTGCTGGCCTCTACCGCACTATACTCTGGTATATCTACAGTCGCCGTTTGTGAGGTCGCAGCGCCAGACAATGGCACAGTAAGCACGATGGCCGGAGTATGGGGATCATCTGTTACAGGCTGGCGCGGTGCAGTCATCACCATCCACAAGGCCTGTAGAGTCCCCCTCGGTACACGAAAAAATTGTCCGACCACTTCCGCCAATGTTAATTCTGCGAAACTGCGTTCTTCCTCAATAATTATTACCGGTTCGGTTTTTAAATGGGAGCGCGTTCCTACCGTCCGCAGGCTACTCTGTGCTGACTCACCTTCACCATTCTCCGCATCAATTTGCACAGACACTACTGCCACGTCTTCATCGTTTTCCTGCACTTCAATCACGTGAGATGTAGCATCGTCGCGCAGATCAGCAGGTGGGTTTTCATTTTCTGGAGAGGCTGGCTCGTAAGGTGTTGGCATTTCGGGTGGCAGTGTCATACGGGTTTGCGCCCTTTGATGCACAGATTCACAGTGGATCGTCCCGGCGGCTCGTTCATCACGTTTTTGCGATCAAAGTAATTAAACACTTTCAACCCCAGGTTAATCGGATTTAACAGGCTGCCATCATTTTTATCAAATGTCGTGCGATCCGCTGCATTTGCCATCATGGAGGGCAGCAGGCCGCCTTCCAGCAGCGGCATCCCCACACCATACACGAGATTATGAATAAAGGGAAAGCTGTAATGTGTAAAAGCGCGTTCCTCTTCCACGATAAAATCCGCCGCCAGTACACTCTCTCGAAGCTGGTCCGCCGTGTATAACCGCACATGATTCGCCCAGATACCCGCCAGCGGTCCGGCGCTGATATGGGTCCTGAACACTGCTTCCAGCGTTTTGTTAATGGGGTCCCACCAGAAGGGATAATTAGCATTGGGCACGGTCACAGCGACCACTCCGCCCGGCTTCAGTACACGGAAAATCTCACGCAGACCGGCCACATCATTCTCAATATGCTCCAGAATTTCGGAGAGTATCACTGCATCGAAAGTGTGGTCTGCATAAGGCAGCGCATAAATGTTGGCGTTATTGAGCAGAATATCTGGTAGATGGCCGATATTCATCTGCGCCTTACGCAGCACAGGCCAATCCAGTTCTGCCCCCACCAGTTTGCAACTGCTCACATAGCGGAACATATTGAGGTAAAAGCCACGCCCACAGGGCATATCCAGAATCAAATCATCGTCCTGAGGGTTGATCCACTCGAAGATAGTTCTGACACGCTTTTTGAAGGCCATATCCGCCTCATTACGCGTCATATACTCAATGATCTGCGCGTCCAGGGATTTAACGTCGCGCATATTCACGAAAAATTTCCTCATAACAGTTCACGGTCTTCTCAAACGAGAAAATCTGTTCAATGACTTCACGCGGCTTGCGATAAGCCTGAGGGTTATTAAGGACTTCGACCAGTGCCTCGCCAATAGACTGCCAATCGCCCACCTTTGCCAACCGTCCCATACCTGTCACCTGTACCGGTACTCGCCCACCGGGTGTATCCGTCATGACCACAGGCGTACCACTCAGCATAGCTTCCACCTGCACCAGCGCAAAACACTCAGTGTCGCTGGTCAGCGCCAGCACATCACAGGCCGCATAAAAATCGGCCAGGTCTTGCATTTCAGTCATCAGACC
>JBGSXK010000696.1:0-6180 GCA_041751455.1 Anaerolineae bacterium | reverse complement strand
CCATTCCAGTGCATCTACATCGTAGAAATTAAGGCAATAGTTTTGGGTTTCAGCATCCCGGAGATGCGCAAGCAAATAGCTTCCGTCAGGTGACCAAGTAAAGCGATCCTGTTCTGTGATTTCGAGTGGTAGTTCGGTTGTCTCGCCTGTGTAGCCATTTACAAAAATAAGGCGTTTGTCGTGACGATATAAAAACTGTGGCGCAGGAAGTTCATTCTGTGCGATGGTGGGCGTTGTCCCAAGTGATAAACAGAGGCCAATCAGCAGTATGGCCCGTAAAGCATTAATGCAAGACAGGTACACTATATTTTCCTTTCAGATCATTTCCTGCTATCCCCTCAATACTGCGCCCCCAGGCCGTCGGCAATCTGGCTCGGATGCACATGCTCCGCTGGAATGTAAACCGCGATGCTATCGAGATAATGCACCGCATACGTAATAGCTTCAGCATCCAGTGCGCGATTTAAGGGGGTGTCCGTCTGGCCGGGGATAATGGGGACGACGTAGGCGGCCTGCTGGCTGTTCTCAACCGCATTGTAGGCGGTTGGAAAGCGCGCCAGCCCACCGCTGGCGGTATCGTAGTAATCCGCCGCCAGAATTTGATAATCGGTATAGAACATTAACGGCTGACCAATCCCCACATCCGTCCAGATGTGGGTGATATTATTTTCCAGCAGTAGGTCAATTACCGGGGCAAGCGTATCCGGCTGACGCTGGTAATATGGTGAATCGAAGGCACGGCTGGGGTTCATCTGTACGGCGATGAAGACATTTAAGACTATGACTGCCGTGACTGCTATGACCCGTACCAGGCGCGGCCTGAGCAGAAGCAGCGCCGCAACCGCAATTGGAAAAACACTATGCAGCATTACTACGTAACGCCCGGTGGCATCCACGCCATACAGTCGGGCAAGCATGGCATCATCGCTGTAGGTACTCAGCAGATAGATAAGGGGGACGGTCACGAGCAGGCTGGCCGTGAGCAGCAGCGCAGGCCAGCGCGTTTGCAGGGCCCGCAGCCCCAGAAGCCCGCAGCCCGCAGCATACAACCCCACAGCGAGAAGCTGCAGCAGCGGAAAGGCAGGAGACCATGCCGGAAAGCCTGTCACCTGCTGCGTGAAGTGATCCTCTATGAACAGCCTGAGCTTCGTGATAATCCCCAACGGCGCAGACCGTTCGCTGTTTTCGCCCAGAATGACCCCGAAACTTTCAAAATTGGATTGCAGATTGTGCAGCCAAAAGGGCGCACTACCCAGGAAAAACGTTAGCATCACCAGGGGGACTTGCCGCCGTGTGCCCGGATGCAACAGCCAGAACAGCGCCACAGGCAGCAGGTAATAGAGAGATAGCCAGGTATTCCAGAACATCACGCCGGCGCACAGGCCCGCCCCGACTGCTGCCCATTTGTGGGTGCGCTGGCTGGCAAGCTGCGTGAGGATAATGAGGATATTGCCTAAAATCAACGTTTCGATGGTGAAGCCCCAGGTTTTCGCCCCAGCGACGAGGATGTAAGCCGGCGCAAGTGAGGCCGCCAGTGCGCTGACCAGTGCCGCACGATGCGACCGGAAACAGGCCCATCCCAGCCATGCGCTGGAGAGGATATAGGCGGCAGCCGTCAGTAGTGCATAAAGCCTGAACGCGACTCTTGATGTGCCAGTAAGCTGAAGCCAGGGCGCAAGCAGCCACGCCTCAGCGCTGCCGAGTGTGGGCTGGGCAGGCACAAACGCGCCGTACCAGTTCCCGGCGGCGATATCCCGCGCCATCAGGCCGATCATAGCTTCGTCGTAATCCAGCTTGAGATTAGCCTGAAGCATCAGCCATAGACGAAACACTACACCAACGACTGTAATTGCTGCGAGGAAAATGCTAAAGGTGTAGAGGTTTACAGGTGTTGCAGGTCTGGGCTGAGCCTGAGCCGCATCCATGGCCGCTTAGTTCTGTTGCAGGAGCAGATGGCGCTCAGCGTTACGGCGTTTATAACTGGCGGGCTTCTGTGGCGGGTGTGCCAGGTAATAACGCACGATACGTTCCAGGTAGACCGCCAGCGGCGTATAGCTCATGCCGAGTTCCACCTTGCTACGCTTATTGCTCAATTCGGACATCCAGCGATCACTGAACGGAGAGCAGTCCGGCAGGAAACCATTAGCTTCCAGCAGACTGCGTTTGACCTCTGCCACTTCCGGCGGATTTTTGCCCATAAACCCGCTGACCAGCTCCAGAAATTCACGCAGGGTCACCGTTTCGTCTTGCGAGATGTTGAAGGCGCGGCCTTTGCCTTTACCGCTGGTAAGGATCGTCATAACGGCCTTCACGACATCATCAGCATAGATATGGCGCAGGGGATATTGTGGAGTCTCTGGCACCAGAATAGGGCCGCCGTCTTTGATGCGCAGCATATACGCATACAGACGATTAAACGCCTCGCGCTCACCATTGACCATCGGCAGACGCAGAGAGGTATAGGGGAACTGGTTTTTGGCCCACGCTGCCGCCAGCAGATCCTCGGCGGCGCGCTTCTGCATACCATAGCTCCACTCCTCATAGCCATAAGTGTTGGGCTTGGGGGCGGGCAGCAGGCGGCCTTCATAATCCTCCTCAGAGAACGGGCGACTGAGGTCTTCGCGTACCAGATAAACCTGCCCGGTGCTTATGAACACATAATGATCGGTGCGATCTTTCAGCAGGTGGGTAATCGTCTCCGCTTCTTCACCACTGTAAAGCACCATGTCGACGACTGCATCAAACGTGCGCCCGTGCAGCGCAGCCTTTAGCTGCTCTTTGATGGTGCGATCCCCCCGCAGTCGCTCCACCTCGGCGGGGAGTTCATCGCGGGAGTAGCCCCGGTTAAAGACCGTCACGTGATGGCCATCTTCCAGCAGTTGCAGTGCCAGCAGATGACCCATATTGCGCGTTCCGCCGATAATCAGGATGTTCATCGAAAAGGGGAGTCCTTCTGAAAGCCTCAGTCATATCTCTTATTATAGCCGCTAATTGCTCTGAATTTCACGTCCGATTTTCCTCGCAGGCTGATTGGCTGTGGAAACCACCAGGGCCATGAAATGCTCTTCTGGCAGCCTGTGCGATGGTTCCACCCGCCGCTAGAGTTTAGAAGCATAATAAGCGATAATTATAGAACACATGCGGGGCTTCCACTATATTCCCGCCTGCTCTGTGAGCTATAGACAGGTTAAGCTGCTATGCCCTTCATTCATGCCGTGTGGCACGCCCTGATCCAGCCCTCCCCCACGCTGACCGAAACCGGGCAGCGCCTTCAGTCGCAGCTTGTGGCCGCCCTGCTGCTGGCGGTGTGCCCCATGAGTCTGTTGATCCTGCTGCTGCCCCTGATCTTTAACGAGCCAGAACTCTTTCTGACCCCGATCACCCTGTTAGGCGGTGTGGTATTTGTGCTGCTGGCGGTGGCGTATGGCATCAACCGGCGTGGGCATTATCTAATGGCAACCTGGCTCACGCTGCTGGTGCTGACCGCAGCGGTGTTTTCCACTGTTCTGGTCAGCGAGAGCATGCGTGCATCGTCACTGCTGGTGTATCTCGCGCTGCCTGTCCTGTTTAGCAGCCTGTTGATGTCAGCCCGCTTCACAGGCGTTTTTTCAGTGCTGCTCATTGTGACGATGATCATGATGACTCCTTTTATGCCCAGTGTGCAGGCTGCGCGCATTCCCATTATTTTCCTGTTCTTTTTCACACCCATGCTGGTACTTATTGTGCATTATCGGAACAAGCTGGCACATGAACGGCAGGCCACGCTGTCCGAAAGTGAGGAACGCTTCCGTACTATTTTTATGCAGTCTCCCATCGGTGTGCTGCTGGTAAACGACATGCTGCAACCTGTGCGCAGCAACCAGCGCATCTGTGAAATTCTGGGCTACACCCACGAAGAACTGCAAGCCCGCCGTATGAGTGATATCTTTCACCCGGAAGACCTGTGGAACGGCCACCGCGTCTTTGAGTCCGGCCAGATGCAGCGTGCCTTCGAGCGGCGCTGTGTAACCCACAGCGGCAGTATCATCTGGGTTAACCTGACGTTCTCCTTCGTTCGCGAAGGGCGGGACAGATTTATCCTGTTGATGCTGGAAGATATTACAGAGCGCAAAAACGCCGAGCAGCGTGTTCAGGAAACGGAAAAGCTGCGGCTGGCGCTGGAAAAAGAGCGGGAACTGGGCGAGTTTAAAGACCAGTTTATCGCAGCGGTTTCGCACGAGTTCCGTACCCCGCTAACGATGATCTTTTCCGCTGCCGAAATGCTGGAACGTTACTCCGGGCGTTATACACCAGAAGAACGTTTGGAATATCTGGCGCGCATCAAAGGCCAGGTGGATAACCTGACGATCATGGTCGATGATCTGCTGGAACTCAACCGGAACGAAGCCAGTCAGGTTAAATTTAATCCCCAGATTGTTGATCTGCTGGCTTTCTGTCAGGAATTTGTCCACGATCATCGGGCAGAGCTGGAAGAAGCACATCAATTTCGTTTTATACATGAAGGGGACATGGAGGCTGTTCCGGCAGATACAAGCCTGCTGCGCTATATCCTGACCAATCTCATCAGCAATGCGATCAAATACACGCCACAGGGCGGATCAATCATACTGGCGCTGCATCGCGAGGCCAGCACCATCAGTATTCAGGTTATCGATAGTGGTATTGGCATCAGCCCGGAAAACCTGCCGCATGTCTTCGACCCCTTTTACCGGGGCGGCAATGTTGGGGTGATCAAAGGGCGTGGGCTGGGCTTGAAGATCGCCCGCGATTATACAGCCCGGCATGGTGGCACAATCACCTGCCAGAGTGAGGTTGGCCACGGGACGACCTTCACGGTGCGGTTGCCCATGACGGTTATGGCGCAAACAACGTCCACAGACTGTTGACCAGCTTACGATCTTTCGTTGCCCAGCTAAAGACTCCCATCGTCAGGCAGAACAGGCTGACAATCAACAAAAGCGTCCATTCCTGTGGTTGTTGAGGGATAAGCACAGGTGGCGGCGGGACGAATTCAAACAGGCCGGGCATGACATAGAAACCCAGAATGGTCATCACCATCAGGAACAGCCCCATAACTGCGATACCCCAATGCTCACGGAAAGTACGCAGCTTAAAAACATCCAGCCCGAAGACATTCCAAAAGACCAGAATGCCGAACAACGTCACAAAGATTGAAAGCGCACTACGGGCGGCATTGGTGTTTTGCCCACTGATAAAATAAACGATGGAATACAGCAGGGCAATAGCCACCCCGCCCACTACTGCCCCGGTCATGACATAATCCAGCACATCACGCCGGAACCGCTCCATGCGTGCCGGGCGCAGGATTTTGAACGCGATCAGAGTCGCGGCGATGTTGATTGTGCCAAACGTAATCCAGTTGATCTGTATTGGCGTGATGGGAAAAGGCAGCGACATAAAACCAACGAAGGTAAACAGCAGCACATTATAGAAGGCTTTGACCAGGAAAAGTTTGATCGTGCCAAAAATTGTCTGTGTGATCTCGCGACCTTCGGCAAAGGCTCGCGGCAGCGTGGACATGGCGTTATTCAGCAGCAGAATGTCGGCAATTTCTTTGGTGATGGCCGCGCCATCATTCATCACAACCGCCAGATTGGCCTCTTTCAGCGCGGGTACATCGTTTACCCCGTCACCCACCATCGCCACATATTCCCCTGCCCCACGCAGCGCCCGCACGATGTCGCGCTTGGTATCCGGCTCAATTCGCGCGAAGACCGTGCCATCCAGCGCGGCAGCAGCAAACTCTGCCTCACTCATCGCCTTCAGCATATCCCCCGTATAGGCTTTCTCCACCTCCATGCCCGCCTCACCCGCGATAGCTTTCACAGTTTCCAGATTATCGCCAGAAATCACCTTGAGTTTCACGTCCTGATCGCGGAAGGCTTGCAGCGTATCCTGAATATCTTCGCGCATCTGGTCGCTGAGTATGATCAGCGCCAGCGGCTCCGTAGTGCCGTTCAGACGATTGTCCTGTGGCAGTTCACTGGCGCGGGCAAAGGTAATGACACGCAAACCCTGCTCGGCCAGCGACTCGGCCTCTGAACGTGTAGAGTCGTGGTTATCCTGGGGCAGCACACGCTCCGGCGCACCCAGGATAAACGTGCCATCCTCTAACACCAGCGCGCCCCATTTGCGGGCGGAGCTGAACGGGACTTCACC
>JBGSXK010000695.1:0-1891 GCA_041751455.1 Anaerolineae bacterium | reverse complement strand
AGGGGTGCCTATGATGCCTGTAGCGCACGGAGAAAAGGTTACACGCCGTCAGATTCTCCTGTACTCCCTGCTTCTGTTTGTTATCACGCTTCTTCCTGGTACGATTGACATGCTGGGTGCAGTGTATATGACCGCTGCTGTCCTTCTGGGGCTGGGGCTTATCTGGATGTCCATTCGCCTGATCAGGGTGGCAAATAAGGCTGTTGCACGCAGTACCTATAAATATTCAACGGCATATCTCGCGTTTCTATTTCTTGCGATGATGGTCGATATTATTTTGTAAGATGAGGTGCATGTGGAAGATCAGACAAAGGCATCCTCTGTAACCCCTGTAAATCGTTGGCCGCTTTATGTTGCATTGGGCTTGCTGGTGATTTTCGCCGCGATTTTTGTAATCGTATTTGTCAGCCTGAGTAATAATGCTGGTACTCAGGAGGCTGCTGGGGAGCTGACTGCAGAGACTTATATGGACATCGTGACCCCGCTGCTGGCCAATGCAAACCCGGAAAATGCCGAAGTGCTGCTGGTTCAGTATGACTGTGCAGCCTGTCACCGGCAGGGAGTCGCCAATAACCTCGCGCCTTCATTTGTGGGGATGGCAGAACGTGCTGCGGAGGCACGTCCCCCACTGACCGCAGCGGCCTATATCTACGAGGCCATTGTTCACCCTCTGGAACACACTCTCGGTGGGTATACGGGTATTATGCCTCAGTATTATGGATCACGGTTGTCTGACCAGGAGTTAGGCGATATTATCGCTTATCTTTTAACACCAGACGCGCAGTAGTACGAGCTATGTACCTGGATGCATTCACTATTTCAGCATTAGTAGATGAATTTCTGGATATTCTGGTAGGTGGGCGTATTCAGGATGCCATTGATGTGGATATAACCGGCATCGGGCTGGAGGTTTATGCTGATCGCCGGCGCCGCTATCTTTATATGAGTGCGGATCATCAACTGCCTCGTATCCATCTGGTAGAAGATAAGCTTCGGCGTGGTGTGAAGACACCTAAACAGATTGGCCTGCTTTTCCGCCGTTATGTCGAAGGCGGCATCATTACTCATGCCAGTCAACCGCCCTGGGAGCGAATTCTCCACCTGGATGTACAGGGGCCAGAAGGCGATGTCACGATTATCGTCGAACCCATGGAACGCCGCAGCAACATTCTGCTGGTGCAGAATGGGACTATCCTGGACTGTATACGGCGTGTCGGGCCTGATGAAAACCGCTACCGCTTGAGCTTGCCTGGACATGAATATGTGCCTCCTCCCGCCCAAACGGGCAAACTGGATCCCACACAACTCAGCCTGGAAGACCTTTACAGCTTACTTGAGCAGATCAGTGATCCGAAGCAGCAGGCACATCGTTTGCTAGCGGGGCGCATTCTGGGGGTTAGCCCGCTGCTGGCAAAGGAGCTGGTTTACCGGGCAAGTGGTCATGCGAACCACAAAGCGCCTGAGATTGAGCCGGAGCGGCTGCTGGATGCTTTTCAGGCTGTGATAGGCCCTCTTGCACAGCGGGAATGGCAGCCCGGTATTGCGGAGACGGAGGAAGGGGTTGAGGCTTTCAGTATCTACCCTTTGACTTTTTTGCCAGGTTGGCACCTTGTAGAAACAGTCAGTGCCGCGTTGGGAGCGTTTTATGGTGCGCCGGTGGGCGAAGATGCTTATAATGCAGCTAAAATTCCCGTTCAACGCGCAATAGAGGATGCGCTGGGGAAAGTGCGTGGTAAGCTAGCCTCGCTGGAGCGTTCGCTGACCGACGAAAGTGAACGCGAGAGCCTGCGTAAAAGTGGCGAACTCATCCTTGCTTATCAGTATACGCTGCAAAAGGGACAAACCCGCCTTCAGGCTCAATACGACCCGGATCAACCGGAACTGGTAATCG
>JBGSXK010000694.1:0-2142 GCA_041751455.1 Anaerolineae bacterium | reverse complement strand
TCGGCGTCAATTCGCAGATCATCAGCCGCACCCGCAGCAATTCCGGTGTAGGTTTCGCCATCCCCAGTAATCTGGTACAGCGTGTCATGAACGAACTGCTGGCCGAGGGCCGTGTGAATTACAGCTATCTGGGTATCAGCGGCGGCGACATCAGCCTCGACCTGCTGGAAACCCTCGAGCTGCCCAATAACACACGCGGTGTCGTGGTGAGCAATGTGCAGGCAGGCACTGCTGCCGCACGCGCCGGGCTGCGTAACCCCGGTGATCGTCAGTTCACCAACGGTGCGACTGTCCCCACCTCGGCGGACATCATCACCGCCATTAATGGCGAGCCGATCAACGATTTCAGCAATCTGGTCGCCTATCTCGCCAGCAACACGCGCCCCGGCGACACCATTAACCTGACTGTCCTGCGCGACGGCCAACTGGTCAGCCTGCCGTTGACACTGGATGCGCGTCCAGCCCGGTAGCCTCGGTCTGAGGCGGCACTTATAAAAATCATCCCCCGCCTGTGTCGGGGGTTTTTTATTTCTCACTCCCCCCAAAGTTCCAGCGCAATGCTATACTACAAATGAGCAGTGACAGCGCAGCGGCAGAAAACAGGGAAGCGGGACCTATGAGTGAAACTTCGGAATGGTTGAGTCTGCGACAGGCGGCAGAGCTGCTCGGTGTCCACCCGGCCACCGTCCGTAACTGGGCAGACGAAGGCAAGATCGCTGCCCGGCGCACGCCCGGCGGTCATCGCCGCTTTCGCAAGGCCGACCTGCTCCAGTACACGGTCAATCATGAAGAACTTCAGCCTACAGAAGTCCAGGTCATTATCCAGAGCGCCCTCGGTCACACACGGATGCAGGTAGGCAGCGGCAACCTGAGCGCAGTGGCCTGGTACGAGCGCATGAGCGAGGCCACGCGCGATGCACTGCGCCAGCAGGGGCGCCGCGTGCTGGAAGCGCTTCGCCATTATCTGGCCAACGGCGCCCCCGACGAGGACCTGGCCGCAGCCATAAATCTCGGCAAGGAGTATGCCAAACTTCTCAGTGATGATGAGCTGACTCTGCCGCAGGCGGTGCGTGGATTTTTCTATTTCAGCGATTTTGTCGTCAATTCTGTCCTCACCTGGTCAGAACTCGCCCCGCCGCGCAATTCTGCCGACTGGGGCAACGCGCTGCGTCAGGTCAACACCTTTACCAACACCATGCTCCTGTCCATTATCGAATACTACGAGGCGGACTGATTGGAACTCACTGGCTGGGTCGCCCTCAGCCTCGCCGGGCACATCGGCAGCAAGACTCTGCGTGCGTTGTTAGCCCATTTTGATCATGATATGGATGCTGTTTTCGCCGCCGATGGGGCCGCGCTTCAGCAGGTGCCAGGCATCGGCCCCAAAATCGCGCAGAGCATTCTGGCGCAGGATCGTGCCCTGGTGGGCGAGGCCATCACCCGCTGGCAGGCAGCAGGTGTCACGCTGCTCCCCGCCTATGCTGACCTCTACCCAAACCGCCTCAGGTCGCTGGCAGATGCCCCTGCAACCCTGTTTGTACACGGCCAGTGGTCGGCCAGTCTCCCCCGCAGTGTGGCCGTCGTAGGCACACGGGCACCCTCTGCCCGTGCCGCAGAACTGGCGCGGTATGTGGGCACAGAACTGGCACAACACGGCGTGGCGGTAGTCAGCGGGCTGGCGCTTGGCGTGGATACCGAAGCCCACCTCGGCGCGTTGAAGGCCGCCGGTGGGCAGACGCTGGCTGTCCTGGGTTGTGGAGTGCTGCGGGTGTATCCGCCAGAGAATCAGAGCCTGGCACAGTTGATCCAGCGCGCAGGCGCACTGCTCAGCGAGGTTGCCCCCTCTGCCACCCCCAGCACCCCGCGTCTGGTCGCCCGCAACCGCATTATCAGCGGCCTCAGTGACGCAGTGATTATCGTGGAAACCAGCATCGAAGGTGGCGCGATGTATGCTGCCCGCCGGGCACAGGAACAGGGTCGCCCGGTCTATACTTTTGATCTGCCTGCCAGCGGCAATCAGGCGCTTATCGCCGGGGGCGCACGGCTGCTCCAGCCGGACTTAATCGGTATTGAACAGCTATTGATCTAGGGTATGATTACGGTGCAAGGTTTATTGTAAGTTTAGACCGACACATTGAAAAG
>JBGSXK010000693.1:0-2953 GCA_041751455.1 Anaerolineae bacterium | reverse complement strand
GCTGTCGTGGCTGGTAAAGGGGTTTCGGCGGTCGGGTCGGCCACCTGTGCGGGTGGTGGGGTCACAGTGGGTGGAATCGAGCGGATAAGATCGGGCAGCGAAACCACCTGAATGCCCGCCTCGCCTGCATCAATCGCCAACTGGCGCGCGCCTGTAAACGATACCACCGAACACAACGCCGTCATGCCCACAAAGAACACGACACCGACGATAAATAACCAGCCTGGAACACGCATAGGCTCACCTGCCATTACCCGGATTGATAAGATGCGGGGGGAGCAGCGGCAAGCCACGCGGTAGAAATGCTTGCCGCCGCGCTTCTACCCGTATCATGCGCGGCATTATAGCCGAAACCCGGCGCTTGTATAGCCTACGCCTGCCCTACGGTTCGGCCAGAAGGCTCTGCCTGACCTTATATCAGCCTGCTCCAGTCAACTGCACGATCTGATAACCGTTGACTTTTGGCACGTTAAAGCGCACATAACCTTGCTCATAAGTGAAGGCCAAATCCTGTTTTTCCGGCACCAGCCGCACTGCCTGCGGTGGATTTTCCGCCCGGATGCTGATCTCCACATTGTGCAGCGGCAGCACATCCTCGATCACATCCAGCACGTGTCCGCGCCGCTGGTGTACATAATGCAGCAGGTGGGTGAGCAGGTCGCTGTCCTGCTGGCGCACCGTGACAATCGCCGTGCTGGGCAGGTTATGCGTGCCCACACGCGGCACAGGCAGCAGCCGCGCCAGACAGTTGGCGATCATCTGCTTATGCACCCGTTTTGCCGATTCAGCATACTCACTGAACAACGGACGGGCAATCGTCAGGACACTGCCGCGCTGCACGATCACCGGGTCGTCACTTACTTCATGAAAAGGGGTGTACTGGTGGGAGCAGAAATGCTGCCATGTCCGGTTAAAGTAGGGCACGCCTGTATAGGCCAGTATCTCTGTGTTGGGTTCGGCCAGCAGCCGCGCGCCCTGCTGCTGGCACGAATGCTCCATCGGCTCGATGCCGTCTAGCAGTGCGTCGGACAGAATCAGATAATCCGGCACGTAAGGCGCTGCACCGCCATAATGCGCGCCCATCAGGTCGGCCAGCAGGTAATCACCGCTTTCGGCCTGGGTCGCCGCGTTGAGCGTCAGCAGCAGCTTGCCCCCGCTGCTCACATAAGCGCGCAGCCTGTCCGCCAGCGCCTGATCGACCACCACCTGATCGGTCAGCACAATCACGTCATAAAGCGCGAAATCTGACCCCGCATCCAGAAATGCGAACTGCTGCTTAAGCTGTTCCAGCACATGCAGTGCGCCCACATCGCCGCTGTTGATGCGTTCGCCACGCACCCCACGCGCGCCGCTGGCCGTAATCACGCCGATCTCCGGCAGCGCAATAGACCCCTCAACCCATTGTTCGCGCTGCGCCACCGCTTCATACACTTCCCCGATACGGCGGTAAACAGCTTTATCCAGTCTGCCACGTGGGTGCAGTTGGTCGCCGATGCTGATCTTTCCCCCGTGCGCCAGCCCCTGAAAACATTCAAATTCCAGCGCGGCACGGTTGCGCAGCCCGCCGAAGTCGCCCCAACTGGTGTGGAAGCGCCCGGTCATCGCCAGGATTTCACTGTCGAAGTGCTGGTAATAACGTGCGTACAGCGGGAAATGATCGTATCCCCACAGGCCACCCGGCAGCGACTCGATTTCGAGATGGGTGAAGTTGTCCATCTCCGGCAGGTTGCCCAGTTCCGGGTCATACTGCATCAGCAGGCGGCTGTTGTAGAAGATGCCCATTTCCGGCGCGCTGGCACGGATAGCGCTGGTGCATTTGTGCATGAAGCGTCGTTCCAGTTCCAGCATATAACGATCCAGCTCCTGCGGGTTTTCCGGGTTGATGCCTTCAGCCAGCATCCCCTGAAGCGTCTCAGTATTGACCGACCCGCCGCCAATATAACGGGTGATGTCGATGAAAATCTCGGCCACATCATACATCTCGATGATTTCCTCGATCTGCGCGATCACGTAATCACCGTAACCGGTATTCATATCCAGGTTTTTCCATCCCGGCCTCAGCGGCGTGGGTGATGGCCCGCCCGCGGTCCCGGCGGGTGTGACCTGTCGCCATTCGGGATGCGTTTCCCACGCCAGTTCATCCCATGTGACAGTGGTATAGGCCGCCACACGAATCCCGGCCTCGTGGCACGCTGCCACCATCTCGCCCAGCAGGTCACGACGCAGCGCCGGGTGTGGTGTGCCGATCTGCGTCGGATAATAGCTGTAACCATGATGACACTTGGCAAACACCGTCACCGAGTTCACGTGCCCATCCCGCAGCGTGGCGACGAACTCGTCTGCGTCAAAATCCGCGCCCACATCGGAGATATGCGGTGAGGTGTGAAAGTCGAGGTGTACCTGACGAAAGGGAAGTGTAGACATTTTATGCTCCATGTAATTTATAAAATATAAAAACCGCTTCATTTTTAACGCTAAAAGCGCCAGTGAGACAACAGTTACAGGCCTCTCTAGTGTGTATGAGGATTCATAAATAGGCCACTTTGCCGAAAAAACTCCGCCAATCGGCGGAGGGTAAACATGCTAAACTATGTTATTTTCAATCTATAAGACGCATTCTTACTGGGTTAGAGGTAAACACCTCATGATGACTGAATTTGATTATAAACGGGATTATCTGCGGAATGACTTTCGACAGAACCCTGAACTGTATCAGATCGGCAGGGGTGAGCAGGGTGTGCTGCTGGTTGAGCCGTATAAATCCGAGTTGCTGCCGCACTGGCGTTTCAAATCGATAGAGATTGCCCAGGAGTCGGCGGAAAAGATTTACGAGATGTTCCTGGAGTATAAACACCAGGGTGATTTTGTCGGCATGGATATGGCACGGAAATTTTTGCAGATGGGCTTTACCCGCTCACGGCGCTATGCCAATCACAAAAGCGGACGCAAATAT
>JBGSXK010000692.1:0-5908 GCA_041751455.1 Anaerolineae bacterium | reverse complement strand
ATCACGCCCGCTGGGAGAAAGCGGGTCATTGTCATTACTGGCAAGCTGCTGCTGGGTGGGCGCGTTCAGGCTGGCAGCGGCATCATACCCGGCAGAGAGGCTAATCACGCGAATCGTGACCAGATCACCCGCGCTGCCGCTGAAGGTGTAGAATGCCAGAGGGCTGTTCGCGCCGATGCTGCCGCTGACGGTGCTACCATAAGTCAGAAAATTGCTGGACTGGGCAAGGGCAGGAGTGCTAAACACAAGGCAAAATAAAATCAGTAGAATAACCATTCTGAAAAGTCTAAAATGCACGCCTACACCTCCTGATCTATTTAATACTGAAATTATGTGTTATTTATAATGTTAGATCAGTTCAGGAAGTTGCGCAAGTTTGGCGTAATGGGCTTATCACACCATCAGCGCCAGGAAACGCTCGACATCATAGAACGAAGCCTGCGCCGAAGGCGAGAGTTCCGGGAAGGTAAGGTCGAAGCCATGATCGCTGTTGGCATATTCCACCAGCGCCACCTCGACGCCATATTTAAGCAGCGCATTACGCAGCACCCGCGACTGCTCCACAGGCACAAGGCAGTCATGCTGGCCATGCAGCAGCAGGGTCGGCGGGCAGTGATCGCCCAGGTGATTGAGTGGTGAGGCCAGCGCATAACGATCTGGCACTTCGTCCGGCCTGCCATCCACCAGCGACACCATCATTTCCAGGGGGGATATAAAAGTGTCTCCGGTTTGCATCAACCCGGCGACCTTCAACAGCCACGTCAGCGCGGGTTTGATGACATAGCGCTCGTCGTACATCGCTTCGCCATATTGAAACAGGCGATAAATATCTACCGGAGGATAATAGGCCACTACCGCGCGCACTGCGGTATCTATCCGCGCGTCAGGAGGGTCAAGCTGGGGGTGGTTGGGTGTATAGGCCGCCAGCAGCGCCAGATGCGCCCCGGCAGAACCCCCGGCCAGCACGATCCGCTCCGGGTTCACGCCATAATCGCCCGCACGAGTTTTCATCCAGGCGATAGCGTGTTTGATGTCATGCAGCATCTCTATAAACTGCGCTTTGGGGGCGAGCCGGTAATCAATATCCATCACGACATGCCCCTGCGCGGCCAGATGGCGGAAGAAGGCGCGGGTGCGGAAATCCTTGGTGCAGTAGCACCAGCCACCCCCATGTACATAGATGACTGCCAGCCCACTGGGGCGTACATCCCACGGTGGTTGCCACAGATCACACGTCAGTTCCCCGCCCTCTGGCATTGTGTAATAAGGGACATGCTGCTGCCAGCGTGCCTCATATGATGAAGTCAGAAGGCCGTTATACCGCTGCAGCAGCAGCCGCGCTCGCTGTGCCGGAGTGATGCGCGCGCGCCAGTCGATCCCAAAGGCGCGGTCAAATTCTTCATGCGGCGCGCTGGCGCGGGTGATATAGGCACCCATAATGCCTGTCCCCAGCAGCCCGGCCAGAACCGATAGGCCATCTCCCGTACGCCTGCCCAGCAGCGCCCCCAGCAAACCCGCCAGCACGGCCAGTGGCGCACTGCCACTCGTCGCCAGTTTGGGGACCCACAGTAAGGCGGTACGGGTGGACCGGACACGGAATAACGTCAGACTGGCTGCCAGTAGCGCGCCAAAACTCAGTAAACGGGATAGGATGCGCACAGGCTAATCACCTCCTTCAAGTCGTAACTTCATAGGGAAACGCACCCGCCGTCCCTCACGTGAGGCGCGGTAGGCTCCCAGGATCATCTCGATGCAGATGCGCCCTTCTTCAGCGGTGGCCAGCGGCTCGGCACGGTCATGCAGATAATCGACCAGCGGGCGCGGTACGGCCATGATACGCTCACGCTGGGTCATGTGTGGAAAATCATGCAGTTCCCACTCGCCCATGCCCTGCCGGAAAATCTTGAGCGCCACACCGCCCGGTGGCCGTGGGATACTGGAAGACGGCCCATCACCGTAATTCTGAATGATGGTGCCTGCATCGCCATAAATTTCGGTGGTGTTCTCACCAGCAACGGTGGTTGAGCCATTGAACAGCATACCCATCTCACCGTGCGCAAAGCGATAGACCGCTACGCCGTTATCATCGGGAGCAATATCCGTCACCACATTGTCAATCTCCGCGATGACGCTGACTGGTTCGCCAAGCATCCAGTAAAACCAGTCGGCGGCATGAGAAGCATCGTCCATGAACATGCCCATATTTTGCAGTGGGTCGATATGCCAGTTGTCGGGGCGGGCGAAGTCCGGGTTGAGCAGAGCGTTGATGCAGTGCCGCCGCCGCACCACAGCGACTTTCCCCACGATGCCCTCGGCCAGCAGGGTTTTCATGCGCTGGTTCACTGGGTCGCAGCGCATCTGGTAGCACAGGCTGAATTTCACACCATACTGTCTGACTGCCTCAATGATCACATCACAATCGGCCAGGGTGAGCGCCATCGGTTTTTGCAAGAGGATACCTTTGCCCGCCTGTGCCGCCGCGATAGCATGTTCGGCGTGCTGATGGGTGGGGCTGGTGATAATCACCGCGTCAATATCGTCGCGGCGCAGCAGTCTGTCCAGATCGGCTTCAAAATCCATGTTGTGCTGGTTACAATGCGCCCGGCCCCATTCCACATCAGCGTCCCATCCCACGATCACCTGTGCGTCAGCAAATGACCTGATGGTTTCTATATATGCATGGCTGTGCCCATGTGCGAAGCTGATCACGCCCAGGCGTACCTGCTTCTCATTCGACATCCTGCCCCCCGGTTTGCTGCTCATCCAGCAGCCTCATGGCAATTAAATACAGATCCCCGATTGTGCCTGCTGCCGCGATGGAGAACCCCGTCGTCAGCACCAGCCGCGCCATCAGCCGCATGAGATCAGGTGAGCTGACCAGTGCCAGCGCGCTGAGAATCGCGCCTGTCCAGAAGATCAGCGCGGGCAGCCCTGCCACAAAGACATATTCCCATGTCGAGAGATCATCGGGAAGATCAATATGTGTCCCGGTTACAGCTTCTGGCCGCCGCCCGATGAGGTACAGCGCCAGCAGATGCAGCAGTTCATGGGGCCAGCCGAAGATAAGCAGCAGTAGTTGCATCGGTCAGTCGCGGTGGTAACCTAATGCGGCAATTTTACCCGCCGCCTCGAAGTCTTTGGCGCTTAATTTGTTGCCTGCATCGTGGGTGGTAAAGCGGACTGTGACCTTTTTCCAGCCAATCATCAGGTCAGGGTGATGCCCCAGCACATCGCAGGTAGTACCAATAGCCGCCGCCAGGGCCAACCCGGCCATATAGGTATCGGCTTTAAATGTACGGGTAATACTGTCTCCATCGCGCTCCCAACCGGGATGCTGCTTCAGGTGTTCGGTGATTTCGGCCTCAGTAAGCGGCGTAACCTTTGCCATGTGATCAACTCCTATCGCTATTGTTTGTGGATTGTAACGCAAAGCAGCGTAAATCTCACCCCACGCTGCATGAAATTTGCATTGGCGCATGATTAAAATTTGACGCAGAACAGGTGTTCATTTATAATTAGAACATTTAAGCTGTAGCTATCGATAATCGGGCAGCAGTTTTTGAAATGTGCAATAAAGTGGTTGGCAAAAGCTTTTAGCTGACTACTGAAATCCGAAGGCATTAGTACATTTAGTTTTTATGCAGAGGTGGAACAACCATGAAAGACTACAACAAACTTTCCAAGCGGCAGAAACACATTTTGAGTTATATGGAGCAGTACATCGAGCAGCACGGCTACCCGCCCACCATCCGAGAGATCGGGCTGGCAACCGGTATTAACTCTACATCGGTAGTCAACTATAACCTGAACAAGCTGGTGCAGGCGGGCTACCTGGAACGCTCAGACCGCGTATCACGCGGGATGCGTCTGGTCAACACGGGAGCGCTGCCGGGCGGCAAAAAGAAGGACAAGGTGGTGCATCTTTCCAGTGCTTCCATCAGCGTGCCCCTGCGTGGTGAGATCGTCGCTGGTGAGCCTGTCCCCGCATATGATGCGGAATCCGGCGATGTAATCGAAGTGACCCCGGCCATGCTGGGCAAAGTGGACACGAAAGAAGTGTTTGCACTGCGTGTCAACGGTGACTCGATGATTGACGCGATGGTGGCCGATGGTGACATCGTGCTGCTGCGCCGCCAGGAAACCGCCAGCAACGGCGACATGGTGGCCGTTTGGCTGGCCTCGCGCGGCGAAACTACCCTGAAATATTTCTACAACGAAGGCACACGCATCCGGCTTCAGCCCGCCAACCCCTACATGGACCCGATCTATGAGGACCCATCCAACTGCCAGGTACAGGGCAAGGTGGTATCGGTTATTCGCCAGGTACGCTAGTCGCTGACGGCGGCGGGATGGGCGTACTGCCCACCTGTTCCGGCACGTAACGCGGGTTGTAAATATCGTAATAGCGATATGAATACTGGAAATATGAAGGATCATATTCCTGTACTTGGCTGCGCCTGGCATCCAGCAAGCGCCAGGCCTTTTCGCGTCCCATATTAGCCGCAAAGATAGTCTCTTCCCGCCATTGATCCAGCTCTCTCAACCGTCGGGTAAGCCACTGGCCGACGACTATACGCGCGTCCTGATCGCGGTTTTGCTCCAGCTCATCATATAGCGGCAGCATCGCAGGTACTGCATCTGCCGAAAGCGACAGCAGCAAACCAACATCCAGCGGGTGCCCCTCGTGATAACGCGCGATATTGCGCTGCGCGATGTACAGATCAACATTCATGATATTGAGCATCCCCAGGCAGCCCACGGCCGCCAGCAGCACCCCCAGCGAAAACACATGCCGTTTAAGCCGAAACAGTGACAGCAAAAATGCCCCGAATAACACGCTAATCCACAGCATAGAGACATGCGTGTAAACCCGCAACCGCGTGAAGCCGTATGCCTCTTCATAGAGCCACATACGTTGTGCGGCAGAAACCAGCATCACCCCCACCAGGGCGACCATAAACACCGCCAACCCGCGGAAGAGGTTATTATCCCGGCGCAGGCCGCGCGATGTGGCGCTGTCCAGAAACAGCAGCAGCACCAGTGTCAGCACCGAGACAGCCACCAGCTCGAAAAAGCCGCTGCGGGCATACTGCGCATAACCGATACCGCGTGCTTCTAGGGTTGCCTCACCGCCGAAAAAGTAGGCGAACTGAATGACTACGAAGACCGCGAACAGCACATCCACCAGCCCCAGCACAATACCAGACTCGATGAGACCAAGCTGTACCAGCGGCACTGCCTTGCGCTTTTCTGGCAGCGGCGCAGGGCTGACCGCTTCCATCGCCAGCGCTTCGCCTTCGCCCTGCACCAGGTAGGCAGCAGGTTCGGTTTCGTCTTCCGGCAGCGCGGGCTGCTCGCGCGGGAAGTGGCGAGCCAGCCCATAGGCCAGCCCACCCGTAGCCACCCACGCGATAAAGCCTATCGTAAATAGCTGCGTCAGCAGGCTGTCGGAAGGGTTAAAGGCCAGCATCGCCCATAGGTCTTCCACATAACCCGCGAACACCGTGTCTGCCGCGCCCAGCAGCACCGTGAAGACCAGCACCACCGGCAGCGCCAGTGCCAGCCCACGCACCACTGCTATGGCGGTCTTGCCCTGCCAGCTTCGCTCACGCAGCCCCTGCCATGCCTCGTAAAACTCGCGGAAACTGCCCAGCAGCCCGAAAGACCCGGCCTCGACCAGTGTAGAAGCCTGCGCGGGCAGTGTGGCCTCGTCCAGCGGTTCGCTGCGCGTCAGGTAGCCCAGCAGCAGCGCACCCAGCGCCAGCGATGCGACCAGATTGAGCATGTTCATAAAGCCATCGGCACGCACGGCGATAAACCCGGCCAGCACCAGCAGCGGCACCACCAGCCACAGGTTGCGCCTGTTGACCGGAATCTGCCCAACGCTGGTGAGCGCCAGCACGATCAG
>JBGSXK010000691.1:0-10940 GCA_041751455.1 Anaerolineae bacterium | reverse complement strand
ATTACAGCGGAAATTCATCGATGGAATTACCGCTGGTGCATTGAAGTAACACTTTTACCCTTAACCAGCAGTATTTCACAAAGAGAGGTTTACAACATGGCAAAAGATATTCTGGATGCGGTTTATGGCTGTCTGATCGGTGGGGCGGTTGGCGATTCGCTGGGCGCGCCGGTTGAGGGCTGGTACTGGCATGAAGTGCGTGATAAGTATCCCGGTGGGCGCATCACCGAGCTGGAGCCGGGCACACGCGGCAACACTGGGGCGACCTACGGCCAGCAGGGGCTGACCTCACCGCCAGGATGCTTCACCGATGACACCACCATGCGCCAGCATATGTGTCTGGCGATCGTGCGTAAGGGCGGACGCATCACCCCGGATGACTTCGCAGCGGTGCTGCTGGAAAAGCTGAACCTCAACCGCGTCTGGCTCAACGAACACATCATGCTGACCAAGCTGCGGATCGGCATGAACCCCTGGGATGCAGGCAAGGGCAACCCGCCTACCGGCTGTGCGTCAATGTGCATCGCGCCGATGGGGATTGTCAACGCGGGCAATCCGGCACAGGCGTACCAGGATGCCTTCAACATCGCCTTCATCAACCAGGACAACGAAAACCGGGACAGCGCTGCAACCATCGCCGCCGGGGTCGCTGCGGCCTTCCTGCCCGGCGCGACGGTTGAGAGTGTGATCGAGGCGATGATGCAGCACAGTGCATTTGTGGTCAAACGCTCGCTGATTCTGGGGATGGAACTGGCACATAGCAGCGCGTCCATTGATGAGTTCGCCCAAAAGTTTTACGACACTATGCTCGATTGGACATGGCCGCATCCTCCGCAGCGGGGTGAGTGGAACAAAGACCGCTATTTCAGCGGTAACAGCCTGGAGATCGTGCCGATTGTGGCCGGTGTGCTGCATCTGACGCAGGGTGATGTCAACCAGGGCATGATTGAGGCGGCCAGCATGGGGCGCGACTGTGATACTACAGCGGCAATTGTCGGCAACATCGCGGGCGTACTGCAAGGAGCCAGCGCCATTCGGCAGGATTGGGTCGAAACTGTTGAGAAGGCCAACATCGATTTCTATGAGGAGCTGGAAGGCGACCCAAACGCCAACTTCTACTCGATGGCGCAGCGTATGGTTGCTGTACTTAAACAAGAACAGAAGGCTACCGAACGTCGGGCGGCACAGTTAGGAACACTTCTCGATGGCTAACGAAAGCCCGGCATCCGTGAATCGGACGATAAACAGAGAAACCCGGATGCCGCCGCTACCAGTGCGGCTCATCCGGGGTGAGTGGCGGCATTTGCTGCGCCAGCGCGAACTGCTCATCCTTGCGCTGCCTGCTATGCTTATGATGCTGATTTTTGATTATCTGCCGATGATCGGTAATGTCATCGCGTTTACACGCTTTCGTTATAATCGGGGTATCTTTGGCAGCGAGTGGGTAGGCTTTCGTAATTTTGAGTTTTTCTTCACATCACAGGCCGCCATCAATATCACCCGCAACACGGTGTTATACAACTTGGCGTTCATCCTCATTACGCTGGTTGTCGCCCTGACCTTCGCCGTTCTGCTTAACGAGCTGCCCCGCAAATGGGCTGTCATCTACCAGGCCATGCTGTTTTTGCCCTTCTTTTTATCGTGGGTGGTGGTCAGCTATGTGACCACGGCTTTTCTGGACTTTCGTCACGGCTACGCCAATCAGTTGTTGGCTTCTGCCGGACAAAGTCCGGTTCGCTGGTATTTTGAACCCGAATACTGGCCTTACATCCTCAATATTGTGCATCTATGGAAATCAGTCGGGTTTTCTACGCTCGTATACTATGCCGGCATTATCGGCATCGACACCACTTACTATGAAGCTGCCAGAGTAGATGGCGCGACCAAGTGGCATATGGTGCGCCATATCACCATCCCCTTACTGATGCCACTGGTAATCATCCTGTTCATCCTGGCGCTGGGCAATATCTTTCGTGGGGATTTTGGCCTGTTCTTCTTCATCCCCAACAACTCCAGTTTTCTCTATGGCACGACGGACATCATCGACACCTATGTCTACCGCGCTCTGACCCAGGTCGCAGATATGGGTATGGGTACAGCGGTAGGCCTGTACCAATCGACCGTAGGACTGATTACAGTGGTGCTGGCGAACTGGGTTGTCCGGCGTGTCAGCAGAGATTACGCCCTCTGGTAAGGGAGAGGTATACATGGACTCACACTATAACCCACTTTTCCCCAGGCTGATCCATGCGCTCTTTATCAGTGTATCCATCCTGATGCTGATGCCAATGGTGCTGATTATCGCCATCTCACTGACAGACGAGACGACCCTGCTTACGGAAGGCTACCGCTTCATCCCATCGCAGATTAGCTTCGACGCCTACCGCGTGATCTTTGAAGTGCCGCAACCCATTCTCCGTGCTTATGGGGTAACGATCTTTCGCACCGTGATCGGCACATGGATGAGTATTTTGCTCATCGCCCTGACTGCCTATGTGATTTCCAGGCCCAGGTTTCGCTACGCAAAGATCATCACCGTACTGATCTTCTTCACGATTCTGTTCAAGCCGGGGCTGGTGCCATCCTATGTACTCATCACGCAGTACCTGCACATGAAAAACTCGATCTGGGTACTCATCATCCCGGCTTTGCTTAACCCGTTCCTGGTGTTGGTGATGCGCGGCTTCATCCAGACCACCGTCCCGGAGGAGCTCATCGACTCGGCCAAAATCGACGGCGCTAGCGAGTTCCGTGTTTTCTGGCAGATCGTTCTGCCATTATGCGCCCCGGCGCTGGCGACTCTGGGGGTATTGACCGCCTTCTACTACTGGAACGACTGGTGGCTGGCACTGCTTTACATCGAAAATCCTGACCTGACCCCGATCCAGCTTATGCTTTATCGCATCCAGAGCCGGATTGACTTTCTCTCCGCCAACCCTGAATTACAACTCGAACTGGGGATTACCGAATTGCCCTCCCTCTCCTTACGGATGGCGATGGTGGTAGTGGCCGCCGGGCCGATGATGTTCGTATTCCCATTCTTTCAGCGCTTTTTCGTCCGAGGTATCACAGTGGGTTCTGTGAAATAGACAAAAGGAGGTGGTGTTCCAGAAACGATAAAACCACAAATAACGATCGGGACAACTTATTTCAATAGGAGAATACATCATGCGAAACAAATCTGTTGTTATGTTAATCGTGCTGTTGGCGCTGCTAAGCCTCTCTGGCGTAGTGGCTCAGAGCGACCTGGAACCCATCACCCTGACCTGGCGCTGGCCGGCAATCGATCCGGCTGGCCTGACAGACCTGCAAACCATCCAGGATGCCGCCAATGAGATTATCCAGGCGGAGATCAACGCTACCCTTCAGCTCATCCCAATTGAGCTGGCGGAATATAACACAACCATGATTACAATGGCTGCTGCCGGTGAGGAGTTCGATCTGGCTTATACCGCCTGGTGGACATTCAACTACTGGCAACAGGCAGCACTGGGCGCATTTCACCCCTTGACCGATCTTGTGGATGATTATGCGCCAACCCTGCGCGAGAATTTCCCGGATTATGTCTGGCAGACACTCACTGTCGATGGGGAAATCTACGGCCTGCCCCATATGTTGAAAGCGCCAGGGCCACACGGTTGGCAGCTCATGCAGAGCCTTGTAGAAGAGCATAATTTCGATGTGAACAGTGTAGAAAAATACGAGGATGTAGTGCCGTTTCTGGATGCTGTCGCCCGCAATAACCCTGAGTTCATCCCGGCTATCATGAGTGGCGCGGGTTACTGGGAAGCCTACCGCAGCATCCACAACCTGGAGGAGATTATCAACGTTGGTATCGGCTTCCGCCAGAATCAGGGCGATCTTGAAGTGATTGACCTGTATAACACACCGGAATACGTCGATTATGTCACGATTATGCGCGAGTGGTGGCAGGCCGGTTATATCTGGGACGAAGCGCCGACCTCGACTAATTCAGCCGAACAACTCAATCGGGGTGTTGTCGCCTCACTCACCAACCGTGACCTGTTGACAGCAAGCGGCACGCATGGGGGCCAGTTGTACACCAACATTCCGCTTGGCCCCAGTGTCATTCGCCCCAATACAGCCCTGCCCCACGCCACTGGCATCAGCCGTACATCGCGGAACCCAGAACGCGCCTTGATGCTGGTTGATCTGATTCACCGAAATCCTGAACTGCTCCGTCTGCTGACCTACGGCATAGAGGGTATTCACTATGAACTGAATGAGGATGGCCGTATCGTTCGCATACCAGAAGCGGGATACAACATCACATTCGACTGGCCGTTTGGCGATACAGTGAAAGAGGGTTATCGTCCAGTCGGTGAAGACCCTGCCTTCCTGGAAAGACACTATGAGATGCTGGAAATCGGCGTTCCATCCAGGATACTCGGTTTCCAGTTGGATACCGAGCCGATTTCGTCTGAACTGGCGCAACTTCGGGCAGTCAATGACGAATTTATATCCCAGTTAAACACTGGGGCAGGTAATCCTGAGACCGTGCTGCCGCGTTTCCTGGAACAGCGCCAAGCGACTGGTGTTGCCAACATCATCGAAGAGGTACAGCGCCAGGTCGATGAATGGGTTGCAGCAAGTTGAGTTACTGACTGTGCCTTATGGGGCTTTCCGGTTTCATAAAATCGGGAGGCCCCATCATTGAGCGCTAAAGACTACAGGGGGAAAGCGGTGGATATTCAAAACCTGAAACGCAAATCAATCGATTATCGCAAGACCATTTTGCGCATCATCAAACAGGCCAAAGCAGGACACACCGGGGGCAACCTGTCGTGCATCGACATCCTGAATGTGCTGTATAATCGGGTCATGGACATCCTGGACCATACCCGATTTGGTGGAGGATTTTTGGTAAGAAAAATCAGGGATGGCGATACGCTTCATAGGCCGCCGGATAGGTGTATTCGATCGCCGTATGAATGCGCTGGCGATTGTAGAATACCTCGATATAGTCAACTGCTGCCCGTGTATGGAAGCGTTGCAGCTCGGTGAGTTCAGTGCGTAGGGTGGCGAAAAAGCTCTCCATCATGGCGTTGTCGTAAGGGTCGGCTTTGCGGCTCATGCTGGCGACGATGCCATAACTTTTCAGCAGCGCCAGATAGTCATCGGCGGTGTACTGACTGCCGCGATCGCTGTGAAACAGCAGGCTATCGTGGGGCATAATCCGCCGCCATATCCAGCGCCATCTGGTAATGGTCAATCATGCCTTCCAGAAAGTGCATCTCCGTGCGTCCTTCGCGCCCATCCACCGGACTATCGGCGTAACTCACAGGCAATGCAAAAACGGCTAACACCAGTACCAGTAAACCTGCGATCAAGCCCCGCTTTTTCATCGGAAAGACCTCCATATAATCGTTTTGTATCGTAGTATAGGGGTTGACGATGGGCTGATACATGCGCCAAATTGCCTGTTCTGAAGCCGAAAGTAAACCGTCTGAAGATATATTTTAAGAGGTTGAGGTATGAAGCAATTGGTAATCCTGCTGTTGATGTTCGTCCTGACGGCATGTGCCAGCGAACCCCAAATCACGGTACTCGACCAGACATTTAACCACGAACAACTGGCACAGGGGCAGCAGATTTACAGGCAATACTGCGCGGCCTGTCATGGCGCAGAAGGCGAAGGGCAGTTCCCGAATGCGCCCATGCAACCCGACGAAACAGGGCGCATTGGTGCGCCTCCACATGATGATACCGGTCATACATGGCATCATGGCGACGCCTTGCTCATTCGTTATACCCGTGAGGGCGGAATAGCTCCGCCGACACAGTTTTATCCCATGCCAGCATTTAGCGATCAGCTTACAGACGACAAAATCATGCTGGTCATCGCCTACATCAAAACCATGTGGTCAGACGAAAACCGTGCTTATCAACAGCGTGTCATGGAAGCAGAGCGCAGCCCCTAACCGGACAAATCGCGCTATTTGGCGCATCTTCCCCGACAATGGTTTCAGTTACCATGAGAACATAGTTCCGAATGTGAATCAAAAGGGTAACTGCTGATGTCTGCATATGAATTACATCACCAGCATCACGCGGAAAAGCACGGGACGCACGACCATCATGGTCATGGTGTGATGCACGAGGGACACATCATGCTGATGCGCAATCGCTTCTGGGTGTCCCTGCCGCTGACAATCATTGTTGTGCTGTATTCTGGCATGATCCAGCAGTGGTTCGGTTTCACCATGCCGGAATTTCCCGGCAGCGACTATATCGCGCCCGTGCTGGGCAGTTTCATCTTCTTCTACGGCGGGCTGCCATTTCTGGGCATGGCGCGTCACGAACTGTTGAGTCGTCAGCCGGGCATGATGACCCTGATTTCGATTGCGATCATCACCGCCTATGTCTACAGCATGGCAGTCTTCTTCTTCCCGGCGCTGGACGAGATGGGTATGGCGGCGGGTGAGTCGATGGACTTCTTCTGGGAACTGGCGACGTTGATTACCGTGATGCTGCTGGGGCACTGGATTGAACTGCGGAGCGTGAGTCAGGCGCAGGGTGCGCTCAAAGAGTTGGCAAAGCTGCTGCCGGATACCGCCGAACGTATCACCGAAAACGGCGAAACGGAAAAAATCGCCGTGAGTGACCTGCAAGCCGGAGATCGTGTGCTGGTGCGTCCGGGTGGGGGTATTCCAGCAGACGGGATAATTACCGAAGGTGAAAGTCAGATCAACGAGGCCATGATTACGGGCGAGAGCCGCCCGGTGGATAAGAAAGCGGGTGATAAAGTCATCGCGGGTACGGTCAACGGCTCCGGTTCACTGCGCGTTGAGATCGAGCAGACCGGCGACGATACCGCGCTGGCAGGCATCATGCGGCTGGTCGAGGATGCGCAGAAGAGCCAGTCCCGCGCCCAGACACTGGCACAACGCGCCGCGTTCTATCTCACCGTCATCGCTATTGGCGCGGGTATACTGACGTTTATCGGCTGGATGCTCTTCACCAGGCAGATTCCCGCCGCCGTGCGCAGTACGGTCACCGTGCTGGTCATCGCCTGCCCGCACGCGCTGGGATTGGCTGTGCCACTGGTCGTGTCGATTTCCACCACGCTTAGCGCCCGTAATGGCCTGCTGGTGCGTCAACGGACAGCACTGGAAAGTGCCAAAGACCTGAACATCATTATCTTCGACAAGACCGGCACACTGACCAAAGGCGAACAGGGTGTGGTCGATTTCATGACGGAAGGGCTAAGCGACGATGAAGCCCTGAGCATCGCCGCCGGGTTGGAAGGCGACAGCGAGCATATGATTGCGGAAGCCATCCGCCAGTATGCTCAGGCGCAGAATGTGAAACCGGCAGCGGTGACCAACTTTGAGAGCCTCGCCGGGCGCGGTGTGAAAGCGCGGGTTGAGAATGCGACTTACTATATCGGCGGGCCGCGCCTGCTGGAGCAACAGGGCTGGGATGTGCCTAAAGCCCTGCAACCTTCCCGACAGAAAGCTGAATCGAGCGGGCAGGCTGTGATCTATCTGGCAAATGAGGCGGGCATCATCGCGCTGTTTGCGATTGCCGATGTCATCCGCGAGGAAAGCCGCGCAGCCGTCCGCAAACTGCATGAACTGGGCGTGAAGGTCGCCATGCTGACCGGCGACAGCCAGGCGGTAGCAAAAGCCGTCGCGGATGAACTGAATATCGACACCTACTTTGCCGAAGTTCTGCCGGAACACAAAGCCGACAAGGTGCGTGAACTTCAGCAGGGCGGCGCAAAAGTGGCAATGGTCGGTGACGGCGTGAACGATGCACCGGCGCTGGTTACGGCAGACGTGGGCATCGCCATCGGCGCGGGGACGGATGTGGCGATTGAGAGCGCCGGTATCATCCTCGTGCGCTCCAACCCACTGGATATTGTGAAGATTATCGAACTGAGCCGGGGAACCTATCGCAAGATGGTGCAGAATCTGGTGTGGGCGACCGGCTATAATGTCGTGGCTATCCCGCTGGCGATGGGCATCCTCGCGCCGTGGGGTATCACGCTTGACCCGGCAGTCATCGCGGTATTCATGTCCGCCAGCACAGTGATTGTGTCCATCAACGCCCAGTTCCTACGCGGGCTGAAGCTGACGGCGACATAAGAGAGACGGTAATCGTCATTAGAAAAAGAAGCCTCATTGTCGATCTCAATGAGACTTCTTCTTTTTGGGTATGACACGACAATAGTGTTGCTTTTTAGGGATCCCAAATTGTTTGGCGTGAGCATGATAGGGACAGAACAGCAGTATAAAATAGGGGAGACTTTCAGCCCTATCGAGTGAGAAAAAGGAGATCGAGATAGGGTTAAGAAAGCATCCGCAGAAGAGACGGTCAGAACCATTCGTCGCCAGACCCGACGGCAATACAACGCCGAAGAAAAATCCGCGTCGTGCTGGAGGGACTGCGTGCTGAAGACAGCGTGGCCGAGCTATGCCGCCGAGAAGGCATTTCGCAGAGCCTGTACTACAAGGGGTCGAAGGAGTTGCCTTCCATGTTCCAGTCCATCGGCACGACCGATGTGCCACCCTCACCTGCCCAGGTCGAGGGATTCGGGTTTTGCAGGTAGATACCACATCCGGGTGAGAACACTGGCTGCGGATAACCCATGACATCCTGAGCATGACCGCGCAGATACGCCATCGCAATATCCAGCCCGTCAAAAAAAGGGACATATGTCCACCATTCAGTAAGGAAACTCCACTAAAATTAGAATATATGTTCTGTAAAACAGGTGAGAAACAGGTAGTATGACGGAAAATATTACAAATCCGGGTCGTTGGAAGCCGGGCCAAAGCGGTAACCTCAATTGAAGTGTCGGGTGTAAGAATATCACTCATGATTTCTTCAACGTGACCCATAATGAGTTTTCGCTCAAGCAGGCTCGTCCCAGACTCTGCGCCATGCTTTGTGCCGGAAGCATATTCCATACCTTCAGCATGTAGGATTAAGTAGCGATCTTGATGCGGTTCAACATCAATCCGACCTCCAGTTCTAAATAATTCCCCCAGGTCAATGAGTGGACGTGCCTTCCACGCTTCCCAAATTTCTGAGGCATCATCATTCCGTTTCAACCACTTCTAAATGCAGCGCCGCGAGCATCCCCCAGGCGGAGTCCGGCGCGGCTTCATAAATAGCGACATATTCGGCCAGCGCTTCGTCCGGGCGGTTGAGCTTTTTGAGGACAAAGGCAAGCTGATAGCGATAATGGTAAAGATAGTCAGGATTATCCAGGCTTTGAGCAATAGCACGATCCAGCATGACTAAGGCTTCTGGATAATCCTCGGCTTCCAGCGCATCATCCAGATATTGATATTTACGCACAGGTTCCGGTGTTGCCGTAATTTGCGGTTGCCAGGGCGTAGCAGTCGGTGTGGGGGTCGGGGTAGGCTCACCACTAAACCAGCGAATATCACAACCAGCGCGTAAAGGGTCTATCGTAAAATACAGATCCTCCTCAATGGAGGCATTCTCAACAATGACACCGGGGGTAAACCCCGCTCTGTCTTCATCAAAATCTCGGCCGATGCGATAATCAACAAAATAGTCATAAGCCGCCTGACACAATGTTTGTGGATCGTCTGTATTGGCTGCGAGAATAGCCTGCTCGAATTGGCTTAAATGAGCTTCATCAGGCAAATCGTTAAGCAAGGATGGAACCTCAGCAGTATGATCCAGCAGAGCATGGGCGAGTATCCGACGCGCTCTGAAGTATTCAAAACGGACATTAGTGAAAGTACATCTGTCAGGTGTGCTCCAGCAATCCTCGTAATCGGCTCGATATTCCGCGATATAGCTGTCATACAGTTCGATTGCAGTTGCAAAATCCCAGTCCCACATCGCTTCTTCAGCGTAGCGGGCCGTGCAATTGAATGGCTTGATGATTTCATCCACGGGTTCGTAAAGTCGCCCGTTCCAACCATAGACCGTGATAACACGCTGCCCACAGCCCCAGCTATCGGATGATTTATCCCCCACCAGAATGCTAACATAAGAATCGCCATCCAAGCGCTCAAATTGAGGTTCTCCCAGATAGCTTGACATTTGCTTTTCAAAAATGACCTGAATACGATTTTCCAGCCAGCTCAACACATAAATGTTGCGATAAGAATATAAATAGCCAGGCCCGTGGCTGCCGGAATGGGTTTCAAAAACCCATTCCACTGCACCATCACCCGTGATATCCGTAAACCTTAATTCACCTGTAGTGGCGTGAATAGAAGCAAAATTAGAAGCATGAGAGTCTGCATACCACGGCAATGGAACAGTCAGAATGATATACTGGCCTTCACGTTCATCAGCAACCAGATAATTGCTGTACTCTATTTCATCCACGCCTTTTTGGACCCTCAACAACCATTCATGGTTGCCATCTCCGCTGAAGTCATGTGGCTCAATCTCTATCTGATAATCGGCAAATGACAGAGTATCGCGCGTGTCCAGGTCAATTACCTCCTGGTTTTCATCAAACCATTGCTGCACCAATCTCGTGTTCCAGTCATTGAGAGAAATTGGTGGAATGCAGTATGCCCCGTTATAACAAATAATGTTTACTTTCAAATGATCGTAAGCCATCATTAACAAGTCAAAATCGGCATGTTGTCCAAAACGATCTAAAAACTCGGTTTCAACAGCCTCGGCAAAATTACGTTTGTTTGAGGTGTACATGAAATAATTCTCTATGGCCTCAGAAAATGTTGACAGTAATGACTCCGCGTCCGGCACACGCAGGCGATAGGTCACGTCAGCCTGAGCGGAGAGCGAAAACGCAGTCAGGGTCAGCAGGCAGATCAGCAGAAAAAAGCGCATCGTAAGTCCTTACGTAACAATGATATGCGTTGATTATACCGGGGATAAGCTCGCCCCGGCGTTGATGTTCTACCACTAACAGCGATAAGCCTTGCCGGGAATATCGCATTTTCGTGGTTCACATT
>JBGSXK010000690.1:0-1576 GCA_041751455.1 Anaerolineae bacterium | reverse complement strand
AATTCCGCCTGATGGCTGTAATTCGATCTTACGAAATATCCTTTCATTATAAACAGGGGACTTGTCCCTGCCAAGAGTTATTTCACGCTCCACAAGCTGCTAAGAGTGGTACAATAACTTTGTTTTGTCCAAAGCAGCAGGAAATGCATAATGCCCGGTCTAGCCATCTCGCAATACCTCCAGCAGCACACCTATGATGCCTTCAACGAAGTGGTGACAGTTTTCCGGCATGATTTTGTCCAATATATCGGGATGCTCCATTCCTGGACCACACTCATCGAGGCGGAAGTGACCGCCGCGCCGGACAGCAGTTTTACCAACCCTGCCGCCAGCCAGCCCTTCCGCAAGGCCGCCGATGACCTGCGCCGCCTGATCGAGGAAGCGTTTCATGATACGACCAGCCGCCTGCGCCCGGCGATTCCGCATATTTCCGCCACCCACGCTAACACGGTGGCTTACCTGAGTGAATGCTGGGATAAGTTCTTTAACGAATTTGTCACCAGCACGTTACCCCGCTTGAAGCAGCTCGAAGACCAGACCTGCCAGCTCGTCAGGCATCCTGACTTCGACAGAGTCATCGAAAAGAACCTGGGTGCGGCGGTGGAAGAGCCAATTAAAGACATGATTCTGCGTCCTTACAAGCGGTTGTCCGAAATGCTGAACGCCGAAAACTTTGATAAACGCATCGGGGAAGTCCGGCGTTCCTATCAGAATCAGAAGCGTAATGACAGCGCCGCCGCCATATGAGTTTCTCTCCGCCCACGATGTACAATTCCTCCTCTTCGCCAACAATCCACCGGCCCTACCATCACTGGCTGGCGCTCGGACTGGCGTTGTTCAGCATGGTCATGAGTGCCTTTATCAGCCGCAGTGTGTTCGAGCGCCTGCCGCACCTGGAAGATGAGGTTGCCTATCTGTTTCAGGCCAGGACTTACGCGCGCGGCCAACTGGTCATTGATATTCCACAGCCGCGCCGCGCCTTCTGGCAGCCCTTCGTAGTGGATTACAGCCAGAGTGGTAAGCGTTTCAGCAAGTATTCACCTGGCTGGCCGCTGCTGCTGGCACCGGGCGCAGCAGTGGAACAGCCCTGGGTGGTCAATGCCTTCTTCTCCGCGCTGACTGTCGCGCTGGTATACCGGCTGGGGCGCGAGGTCTATGACCCGGACGTGGCCGTAATGGCTGCCGCACTCACCGCCTTTTCGCCGATGGCGCTGCTGCTTAATGCCTCGCTGATGGGGCACACCGCTGCGCTGTGCCTGACCACGCTGTTTATGCTTGCCTACTGGCGTATCGAGCGCGGAAAAAACAGCTTGCTCTGGGGTGCGGTAGCAGGTGCGGCGCTGGGGCTGGTATTTATCAACCGCCCGCTGACGGCTATCGGCATCGCCGCGCCGTTTGTGCTGTGGAGTGGGGTAAGGCTGGTGCTGACCGCTGTCGGCAGGCAGACTACTGCGGCGATACCACTGAGATCGTCTCTGCACAGAATCGCCTCGGTGCTGAAACCTCTGCTGGTACTGGCGATCATCGCTCTGCTGATCGCCACCGTGATCCCAATCTATAACTACGCAGCGACAGG
>JBGSXK010000689.1:0-4380 GCA_041751455.1 Anaerolineae bacterium | reverse complement strand
CACATCATACCTGAACGACCAGTTGATCGGCTTACGTAATGCAGTGCAGGCGGCACGGATAGTCACGCATGCGGCACTGCGCAACCATGTCAGCCGTGGCGCACATTACCGGGCGGATGCGCTGGAAGCGGTGCAGCCTGTGTCAGAGAAAGTGAGATAACACAATGAAAAAAAACTTCCTTTATTTGGATCACAGTGCGACCACACCTACCGACCCGCGCGTGGTGGAGGCCATGCTACCCCACTGGACGGAGAATTTCGGCAATGCGTCCAGCCTTCATCAGGCAGGTAAAGCTGCCGCGGCTGCGCTGGAAGAGGCGCGTGAAGCTGTCGCAAAAGTGTTGAACTGTTATCCGGCAGGGCCAGCGGAGATCATTTTTACCAGCGGTGGGACAGAGGCCGATAATCTCGCTCTTCGCGGGGTGGCTTATGGGATGTTCGCGCGTGGACGGGGCAAGCACATCATTACCACCAGCGTCGAGCATCATGCGGTGATGGATGTTGCCAAAGAATTGGAAACCGAAGGTTTCGAGGTGACTTACCTGCCCGTTGACGAATACGGACGGGTGACAGCGCAGCAGGTGATCGACGCGCTGCGCGATGATACGGTGCTGGTGAGCGTCATCTACGCCAACAACGAGGTTGGCACGATCAACCCCATTGCCGAGATTGGCGCGGCTTTGAAACAGCAATCGCGACGTGTGCCATTTCATGTGGATGCGGTACAGGCTCCCGGTTTGCTGCCCCTGGATGTGAAAGCGCTTAACGTGGACTTGATGAGCCTTTCGGCACACAAGTTTTATGGGCCAAAGGGAATTGGTCTGCTGTATTTGCGGCGAGCAGTGGCGCTCAGGCCGCAAGTTGTCGGTGGGGGGCAGCAGGCCCACCGTCGCAGCGGGACAGAACCCGTACCGTTAGTGGTCGGATTGGCGAAAGCGCTGGAGTTGGCAGAGGCTGAACGCGCCGAAACTGCCTCGCGGCTGATCACGCTGCGTGATGATCTGATCCAGCGGGTGCTGGCCGCGATCCCCGAAGCGACTTTGACCGGACATCCGACTGAACGGTTGGCCGGGCATACCAGCTTCGCCATGCGCGGGCTGAACGGCGATTCGCTGCTGCTGGACTTAAACGAAGTGGGGATCGGCGCAAGTGGCGGGAGCGCGTGTACGACAGGGCAGCAGGAGCCGAGTCATGTGCTGCTGGCGATGGGCGTTGAAGCGGATCGGCTGATGGGGCAGATGCGTTTTGTACTGGGCAGGCACAGCACCGAGGCGCATGTGGATCGGCTGGTGTATCATCTCACAGCGCTGGCGAAGCGGCATCGGGCGCTCATTCCTGAATTGGGGTAAGCACATGGGGAAACCACGTTATACGCTGATGTTGGAACAGAATCCCAAAGCCGAGGACAAGCAGTTCGTATGGGATGGCCTAGAGGCGTTCAATCTTCAGGTCAGCGGCATCCCGCAGGATTACCGCGAGATGGCGGTTTTCGTGCGGGCTAATGATAATATGATTGCGGGTGGGCTGCTGGGGGGGACGTTCTGGCAGTGGCTGCATATCAGCATCCTGTGGGTGCATGATGACCTGCGCGGGCAGCGCTATGGCAGCGATATGCTGGCCGCTGCCGAGGCTGAAGCGATCAAACGCGGCTGTCACAGCGCTTTTCTCGATACCATGAGCTGGCAAGCGCTGCCGTTCTATCAGAAGCACGGTTACGAGATCTACGGCCAGCTTGACAACTTTCCGCCCGGGCACATCCGTTACTATCTGAAAAAGCGGCTTCAGGAATGAAAGGCAAGCCTGAAAAACAGGCGAGAAACAGGTAAAAGTTAGAGATTGGTTTGCTTCTTTGGTCAGGGCGCAGGCACATTTACTAACCGTTGACACCACTTTCGGCAATGGCTAGACTCGCCGTATGGCTGACCCACGTGTGTTTTACCTGAACGAAGTGTATCCCCGACTCTCGGCGCAACTGCGGGAGCAGATGCAGACGCGCTATCCCAACATTCGCCTGCACGCGGAGGGAGGTTTCTTGCCGCTGACCGAGTATCCGGTGTGCATGGTTGTCGGGCTAACCGGCACGGGCAAATCCACGACACTCCGCCAGCTTGATCTGCTGCGCCAGAGTGAGCAGGTCGCTTACAGGGATGACATCCCCTCGCGGCGTGAACTGGCCGACTGGATGGTGATTCCAACTGTGCAGGTACTGGATGGTGATCCTGTGGCGGCGCTCAAGGGGCGTGAGGCGCGTTTCGCCGCCACACGTAAATTTGCGCGGCAGGTTCCCGGTGGGCTGGCGGCGGCGTTTTCGTGGCTGAATTATCGTGGCGATCGTCAAATGCCCCTTGTCTCCGAGGGAGTACGCGGGCCGAACGAGATTCGTTATGTGCTGGAGCGTTTTCCATGCTGGAGGGTGTTCGAACTATGGGTGCCGCCGCTGGTGCGTTTACAGCGCCTTAGTGGGCGTGAGGACATTTTCGACCAAGTCGCGAACCCGGATGCACAGCCTGATCTCACATTCCTGCCGTTGGAAGATCAGGCCGAGGCGCTGCGCCTGTATGAAAATGGATTAATCTCGCACACGGCACTGATTACGCTGCAAGCTGAGGCGCAGAATTACGACCATCAGCCGTTTGATCCCACGAACAGTACAGAGCGTTATCACTGCCTGAACATTGCGCAGATGCCGCCTGAAGAATCCGCTGCGGCACTTTGCCGCTTCATCCACGAAATGGGCTGAGATGGCTGTTACGCTCGAAAAGCTCACTACTGAACCTTATAATTTGCCACTCAAGTCCTCGCTTCATTGGGGGAAGGGGCACCAGCTTGCAGCATTGAATCATGTGTTGGTGAAGGTGTATTTGTCTGATGGTTCAACTGGTGTAGCTGAGGCGACTCCTCGCCCCAGCATTTACGGCGAAACACCAGAATCAGTTAAGGCGATTATTGAGCGTGAGTTTGCCGAACTGCTGGAGGGGCAGCCTGTCGGGACGCTGAATGATCTGCACCACGCCGACCAACGTCTAACGCTCATCAAAAACAACAACACCGCAAAAGGCGCGGTCAACATGGCATTGTGGACGGCTTATGCGCAGTCGCGGCAGACGACACTGGCACGGTTGCTCAATGTCGCGCAGGAGCGGGTACGGCTGAGTTTTATCCTGGGTACAGGTGATCTCGATACGGTGCTGGCCGAAGTGCAGGAGGTCTATGCGCAGGGGATTCGAGTGCTGAAGGTGAAAGCAGGCAAGGACTTTGCCGTCGAGTTGGAGCTTGTGCGGCGTATCCGGCAGGCTTATGACGACCTTGATTTTTACGTGGATGCCAACGAATGTCTTGACATGCAAAGCGGTCTGGATTTTCTGGCACAACTGCGTGACATGGGTGCGTTGTACTGCGAAGAGCCGCTGCCTGTCTACCAGCTTGAGCAGCGGCGGAATTTTCGGACGCAAAGCCCGCTGCCCCTGATTGGTGATGATAGCTGCCTCACCAGCACCGATGTCGAGCGTGAACTGGCATTTGATACCTTTGACATTGTGAACATCAAAACTGCGCGCACGGGTTTCAGCCATTCACTGGCGATTATGGAGCAAACGCAGAAACACGGAAAAGGTGTGATGGTGGGTTCGCAGGCCAGCTCGCTGTTGGGCTGCCTCCACGCGATTTTGTTCGCTGCGCAGCGGGGCATTGACCACGCCACAGAGGGGAGTTTTTTCCTGAAGGTGAGTGGAGATCATAGTGTAAGTTTGAAAGTTGAGGATGGATGGGTGCAGACAGAGCAGGTGGAATCATTATTAGCGCAGCTTCAGAATCATCTGGCTTGACAAGTCTATAACCTGCGCTATGCTTATGCGCTATGTCTGAGCGATTATGCATGATTGACCGCCGCATCCGTCGTCGCCGTACCAGTATCTCCGGGTTCGGTGGTTTCAGCGTGTAACGTTGATGCTCAGGCAAGGCTTGTGAATCAGACCCCGAACCCGGTTCGGGGTTTTTTATTTCCGCATAGAGGGAGAAGCTGCAAAATGGCAAAAAGTGAAATCAAAAAAGTTGTCCTGGCCTACAGCGGCGGGCTGGATACGTCGGTAATTGTCCCCTGGCTGCGCAACAATTATGATGGCTGCGAGGTCATCTGCTTCTGCGCCGACCTGGGTCAGGAAGAGGAATTGAATGGGTTGGAAGAAAAAGCGCTGAAATCCGGCGCGAGCAAGCTCTATATTCGTGATCTGCGCGAGGAATTTCTGACCGATTTCGTGTATCCTACCATGCAGGCCGGGGCGATCTATGAGCGGGAATACCTGCTGGGTACATCCTTCGCCCGCCCCTTAATTGGTAAGCATCTGGTTGAAGTGGCTGAACTGGAAGGCGCGGACGCAATTG
>JBGSXK010000688.1:0-3313 GCA_041751455.1 Anaerolineae bacterium | reverse complement strand
GATTATTTTGACGAGAACAAGGAAGACGGTGACGAGCTGCGCGATGCCGCCCCACGTGTGATCCTCATTCCGGGTCTGGGTATGGTCAACACCGGCAAAGACATCACCAATGCCGATGTCAGCCGTCAGTTGTATCACCGGGCGATTGCCGTGATTGGCGACAGCGAGGCGCTGGGTGGATTCGTGAGCCTGACGGCCAAAGAAGCGTATGACATCGAATACTGGCCACTGGAACTCTACAAACTCAGGCTTGCCCCTCCAGACCGGGATTTTGCCGGGAAGGTGGTCATCATCACTGGCGCGGCCAGTGGTATCGGACGGGCTACCGCCTACCGGATGGCGCAGGATGGCGCACATGTGGTCATCGCCGACATCAACAGCGAAAGCGGCGAGGCTGTCACTGCTGATATGCAGCAGCGTTTCGGCAAAGGGCGGGCGATCTTCGTGCATACCGATGTCACCAGCGAGGCGGCTGTCCAGCATGTGATGCGGCAAACTGTTATGACTTACGGCGGGCTGGATGTGCTGGTGAACAACGCGGGAATCGCGGGGGGAGCGCCTATCGAGGAAACCACGCTTGCCATGTTCCAGAAGAATATCGACATTCTTGTGACGGGCTATTTCCTGATGGCGCGGGAAGCCTTCAAAATTATGAAGGAACAGGGCATCGGCGGCAGCATGGTGTTCGTAGGCAGCAAGAACAGCATCGCGGCGGGGAAAGGCGCGGCAGCCTACAGCACGGCTAAAGCGGCTGAGATTCATCTGGCACGGTGTCTGGCGGAGGAAGGCGGGCAGTATGGTATCCGCGTCAACTCCGTGCTGCCGGACGCGGTGATCCAGGGTAGCAGCATCTGGGACAGCGAATGGAAGGAAGCCCGCGCGAAACAGTACGGCATCAGCGTGGATGAACTGGGCGAATTTTATGCGAAGCGTAATGTGCTGCGCACGGAGATTTTCCCGGATGATCTGGCGGAGGCGATTGCCTTCCTGGCCGGGCCGCGCAGCGCCAAGACGACAGGCGGTATCCTCACGGTGGACGGCGGCGTGACCAACGGGTACGTGCGTTAGGAGAATTCTCGGCCAATAAAAAAACCCGCTTCTGTAATAGAAGCGGGTTTCTGTTTTCAGGCTTTAAAGCGGTTTAGATAACGATAACCGAGCTGGCCTGCTTGCCCTTCTTACCATCAGTGATTTCGAATTCGACCTTGTCGCCTTCGTTCAGGGTGCGGTAGCCGTTACCCTTGATCTCTGAATAGTGAACGAACAGGTCAGGGCCGCTCTCAGGGGTAATGAAACCATAACCCTTTTCGCTGTTGAACCACTTGACGGTGCCTTTAACGCGTGCAGACATTTGTAACACTCCTTGAAGTATAGCCTTGTAGCACAACCGCAGCTATCTATCTTCAAGAGCGTTGCAGAAAGCTTTAACGTTGTGGCACTTAGCACTTTATTTAGATTGTCTCCATGAGACGTTTAATATAGTAGTCGATTTCTGCAAAAGATTCAATACCTGAATCTTTGAATTTTGCAAGAATCTCGGGGTAATTTGCTTGTTTACCCCGGTATTTTCAACTTAAGGCACCGCCCACAGCGCCACACGGTCTGGTCCCCAGAAGTCAGGGTCGGCATAAGCCACTGCCAGCAGCGTGCCATCAGGGCTGATCACAGCCCGCCGCAGGTCAACATCGAACACCAGACTGCTGACCTGAAGGCCTGTTTCTACATCAATCAGCATCACTCTGCCGTCCCAGCCCTGCCGGGTATCGCTGTACTGCGAACTGGTCGCCACCAACCACCTGCCAGTGAGGTCAAATGACAGGGTAGAAACCCCTGCGTCCAGAGAGATGGTGCGAACCGTTGTACCTGCTGCCGTGTCCACCAGTTGAATCGAGAAGGATGGATTGCCATTGCCCTCCCACACTTCCACAGGCACAGCCGCCAGTGATCCATTGGGGCTGAGGGCCAAACTGTTGGGGACATTGCCCAGGTCGATCATGCCTTTTTCTGTCCCGGTGATCACATCCCACACGCGCACCGTGGTATCTGAAATCATCATGCCGCCACTGCCCGCTGATACCAGTGTCTGACCATCGGGCGTGAATTCCAGCAGGCCGACCAGGGTATGCCCTTCCAGCACCGCCCGCAGGGTGCCAACCGGCAATTCCCACAGGCTGATGCTGCCATCCCAGCCGGCCGCCGCCAGCAGAGAGAAATCGGCATTCACCGCCGCAACTCGCCCATATTCGCGCAGCGGGAAAATCATACTCTGTGCGGGCTGGCCCGTCGCCAGCGACCAGATATTGAGCAGGGGCGCGGCATTTTCGGTATTGGCGCTGGTGCCTGCTGTCGCAATCATGCTCCCATCACGGCTATAAGTCGTATCTGATGTCAGGTTGGTATCCACACCATTCGGTTTCAGCGCCAGCGCTGGCCCACCATCGAGATCATGCACCCACACCGCACCGACGGTACTGATGGCCAGTTGTGCCCCATCCGCCGACCACACCAGATCATTCACCATGCCATAGGCCACCTGGGCCAGCGGCTGCAACTGGCCCAAGTTCTCGGCGCTGATCGGCTGGCGATTGGCGGGGACATTGAGCGACTGTGGCGCAGGTTCCAGCCAGTATTCGCCACCCATACCCTCCGGCAGCCAACCAAACGGCGTATCGTCCGACCCCTGAACCGCACGGAAATTCGACTGCCACCAGACGACACCATTTTCACAACGTGGCGCGGAATTGATGGGAATGACCGCACCGGGTTCAACCTGCCCCACAACCGGCGAGGAGGTGGAGAAATCCTCATGCACATCCAGCGGTTGGCTGCTCACCACCCGCGCGTACATCCCGCCCACCAGACGCGGCGCTAAATAGCCGGGCTGGTAACAAACCACATTGACATCTTCCAACTGCGCCTGTGCCAGCCCTGAAACCAGCAGGAGCAGTAGTAAGGCGAAACCCACTCGCTTGAACATGGGACAATCCTTTCTTCCTCCAAACCTGATCTCAAGCATACTGTATTTTTCTGTGCCCTGTCAGACGGGCGCCCTCTAAAAGAAGCGTTATACCACCCAAAACCCGCCTTTTGCCCTCCGCACCCTGGCCGTAAACGGGATGCAGCACTACGCGCCTTACGGTGACCCCTTCGGCGCACAGGGCAGCCTGGGGATGTCGTTTGGCTTCACGGGCGAGCAGACCGACGCGAACGGGCTGGTGTACCTGCGGGCACGCCACTACGCGCCAAGCCTGGGCATCTTCCCCTCCCTCGATCCGTTTGAGGGCGATCCTGGCAGGCCGATGAGCCTAAATGG
>JBGSXK010000687.1:0-3634 GCA_041751455.1 Anaerolineae bacterium | reverse complement strand
CTGGCCTGGGCGGGGTTGTTTTCTGTCCTGGGCGACCTGGGCATCAGCCAGTACCTCAGCCGCGAAATCGCCCGTGATCGCAGTAATGCCGATAAACTTTTCTGGGATACTGTCGTTCTGCGCTTTATCTTTGCGGTCATTTCTTCAATCATCACCACTGGCGGGGCGATCCTTGTCGGCTACCCCAACGAAATCATCATTGCGATTGCTATCTATACATCGTCCTACTTTTTCCAGGCATTTTTACAACCCATTGTGAGCATTCTCATCGGGCATGAGCGGCTGGACATTACCTCAGTGCTGTGGACGCTCTGGCAGGTGCTCATCATGGTCCTCAGCGCCCTGTTCCTTTTTGCGGGGCTGAGTTTCCTGTGGCTGGTGATCGCACAGATTATCGTACTTCCGCCCATTATTGCATTCCACCTGCGTGCCATCCGGCGCAATAAACTGGGGCCACCGCGTTTCCGCATCAATCGTGATCTGTGGCGGAGTGTCATCCTGGCAGGATTACCTTTTGGCGTGATTCAATTATCACTATCGTTTGCTTTTCAGATTGATACGATCTTTTTGAGCCGTTATGCCTCCGATGAAGTCGTCGGCTGGTACAGCGCTGCCTATCACCTCACCCTGACCATGCTCACCCTCTCAAGAGCCTTCAATGATTCGGTGATGCCCTCGCTGGCACGGGAACATGCCAATAATCCCAATTCGGTAAAACCCTGGTATTATACTTCCGTGCGTGTCATCATAACCGTAGGCCTTCCGCTGGCTGTTGGTGGTTCGCTTCTTTCCGATCAGATCATTGGTTTCCTCTATCCAGAACTCCTTCCGGCGGCTTTGGCCTTTGCTATCCTGATCTGGGACATGCCTATCGTGATGTACTGGACATTCTGCGGCAATCTGACCACCTCCATTAAACGTGAACGCAGTGCGGCGACGATTAACGTTGGCATGGGTATCCTGAATATCGGTCTTAATGTCATTCTTGTGCCCACGTTGGGGATTATAGGGGCGTGTTTTGCCACCCTGCTGACCGACCTGTTCGGTGCGGCGATGTTCTATGCCCTGTTCCGGCAGGCATTTGGCAGCGGCCTGCAATTCAAGCGCCTGTTTCGTGTGGGGTTGTCCGCAGCAGGCATGGGCCTGAGCATTCTCTTAATGGGCGATATCGGGTTGTTTGTCATCGTTCCTATCGCCGGGATCATTTATCTGGTCCTGATCTTAATCACAGGCGCTTATAGTGAGGAAGAACGTTTTCAGCTAACTCAAATGGTGACCCGCCGGCTACGACTGCGCACACAACCTTGATTTTCAGCTTAACCAGTAGAGACAAACTATGTTACGAGTTGCTTATCTGTCACACTTCTATCCGCCACTGAGTAACGCGGGTATTGAACAAAATACACACGGGCTGGCGAGCGCGCTGCGCGGCGCTGGTCATACCGTGCGCGTCCTCTGTGTCGGGAACTGGGCAGAAGGCGAAGATTACTGGCAAGGCTATACCGAAGATGAATGGCAGGGTGTACCTGTACGCCGTCTTAACATCAACTGGCGTAAGGCTACCTATCCTAATCAGTATCTCTACGACAATCCGGCCATTGCTGCGCAGGTAGAGCAGTTCCTGCAAGAGTACGAGCCGGATGTTGTCCACATTACTTCTATGTACACGCTTTCCGCCAGCGTGGTACAGGCGGTTAAACAACTCAACCTGCCCTCTGTCTTTACCCTCAGCGACTTCTGGTCAATATGCCCGCGTCACACCCTGATGCGTTACGACGGCTCGATCTGCGATGGCAAAGTGCCCGCTTCCACCTGCCAGGACTGCCTGATGAGCGAATCACGCCTCTATCGTATGATGCGTCTGGCGATGCCCACACCCGTGCTTGCCCCCACTGTGCGGACAGTTATCCGTCATCCTTCTGTTGCTCAGCAGGTGCCAGGAATGACCGGATGGGGGCTGGATATTGAAGAACGTCGAAGGGTCATCAGCGAGGCACTACAGGATATTGACCAGCTCATCGCTCCATCGGCCTTCATCCGCGATACTATACTGGCCGCCGGGCAGCCTTTACAGATCACCCTCTCAAATTATGGCAATAACCTGGACTGGTTAGAGCATTACAGCCCGCGTGATGCCGATGGTGAACTCCATATCGGCTATACTGGCCAGGTCAGCGCCATGAAGGGAATCCACCTGCTTATAGAGGCATTCCAGGCCTGCCGCTTCCCAACGCATGTGCACCTCTACATCTATGGCAGCCTCAAAGCCGACGCGGATTATGTAGCCCACTTGCGGCAACTGGCCGCAGGCAACCCCAGGATTCACTTTATGGGGTCATTCATGCGCAGTGAGCTGCCTGATGTACTGCGTAATCTTGATGTCCTGGTTGTACCTTCTGTATGGCCCGAAGTTGCTGGTTTAGTGGTGCAGGAAGCTTTTGCCGCTCGCATTCCGGTGCTTGCCAGCAGGATGGGTGGGCTGCCAGAGTTTGTCGGAGAAGGCCGGGGGGGCCTACTTTTTAATGTAGAAGACTCGACCGACCTGCAAAAAACCCTGACCAGGGTGGTTACAGGTGGGCATGAGTTTTTGGACAGCCTGCGCGCAACAATTCCTCCAGTGCGCACCTCACATGACGAGATGCTGTTTATGCAGGACCTGTATGGGCAGCTTAAAGCAAAACGCAGTCGCGATGATACCCTTATTCGCTGAACAGATTTCCAGCATTCTGGGTGGGCCTCCACAGCGGATCACGCCCTTGCATGGTGGTATGATCGGTGAAGTCTACCGAGTAGAGATGGCCGATAAGCGCACGGTGGTTGCTAAAGTGGCGCATTCTTCACAGGCCAGCCTGGACGTTGAAGGGTATATGCTGCGTTACCTGCATGAACGCAGCCAGTTACCTGTACCGGAAGTGCTGTACAGCGACACGACACTGCTTCTGCTGGCCTTCCTGCCCGGTCGCAGCCACTTCAGCGCTGCCGCACAGCAGCATGCCGCCGAACTGCTGGCCGCACTCCACAGCCACACCGCACCCGCCTTCGGTATGGAGCGTGATACATTGATCGCCACAATCCCACTGCCCAATTCCTGGACAGATTCATGGGTTAGATTTTTCCGCGAGTATCGCCTGCTGTACCTGGGCCAACGTGCTGTCGAAACAGACCGGATGCCTGCGCCCCTGCTCACCCGTTTAGAAGGCTTTGCCGCCCGGCTGGAAACCTGGCTGGAGGAACCCGACCAGCCCTCTCTGGTGCATGGCGACATCTGGGCGACTAATGTATTGGCCGACGAAACTCGTATCACGGGCTTCCTCGACCCTGCAATCTATTACGGCCATGCTGAGGTCGAACTGGCCTATATCACGCTTTTCAATACCTTCGGTGCGCCCTTCTTCGAACACTACCACGCACTGCGCCCCATCGCACCCGGCTTCTTTGAGGAGCGCTGCGCGATCTACAATCTCTATCCGCTGCTGGTGCATGTCTGCGAGTTTGGTGGCGGTTATGTCGGCTCAGTCGAGTCCACACTTTCAAGCTTCGGGTATTGAGGCCAAAAATTTTCAGACAACTTGCCTAATAGCATCTGCCGCAAAAGTCCGCTATTGTTATAGCGTTAATCAAAAACGATCATAAG
>JBGSXK010000686.1:0-3845 GCA_041751455.1 Anaerolineae bacterium | reverse complement strand
CCGCTTATGGCTGCTTCGGTGTACATTGCGCTGCCGCCGATTATCGTCTATGTCATCTTCCAGCGGCATTTTATGCAGGGCATCGTCATGAGTGGTGTGAAGGGTTAACACGTAAACCAGCACGCCGGGTTAACCGGGGTGATAATTTATCTGATAAGCAGTAGAAGGAGGTGCAGACGGCATAGTATGAGCGAAACAGGTCTGGTTAGATATTTCAGTTTTGATAATAAATAAGGAGATTAAACGATGAAACTTGCGAGATTACTGTTATTCGTGCTGCTGCTGACGATGTTCAGCTCGGCGACATCCGCCCAGGTTGAACTGGAATTCTGGTATTCCGGGACAACAGTGCAGACTGAGTTCATGCAGGCCGCAGTCGATGAGTATAACGCGATGCAGGACGCGGTGAGAATCACGATGGTGACGACACCAGAGAGCCGTGAGCGCATCGCCACAGCGGTGGCTGGTGGACAAGGGCCGGACATTATGATGTACAACCACAACATGCCCTGGTTCTTCGGCATTGAAGCCGTCTATCCACTCAACGATTTCATTACTGACCCGGAAATCGGTATTGATCCTGATGCTGTATTCCCGGCGTCGCGTGGGACAGTCCACTATGCCGGTGTGGTGCAGGCGATCCCGATCAACCACTCGCCCGGCGGCCTGCTTTACAATATCGACCTGTTTGAGGAGGCAGGATTATCTATTGAAGATGCCCCGACCACCTGGGAAGAAGTCGAAGCCCTCGCTATCCAACTGACCAAGCGCGATGGCGATACCGTGACGCAGTGGGGTATGGTTAACGGCGCGGTGGACTGGATGCTCCAGGAAGTTGGCCTGAGCAGCGGTTCGGACTGGGTAGATGATGATCTGACTCGCTATATCGAGCATCCTGAACGCCTGGTCGAAGGGTTGCAGTGGTGGCGCGATATGCTGCTTGAGCATGAGGTGCAGCCTTACCCCACAGGCGTAACCTGGGCGGGTGTTGAAGCCCTGCAAATGGGCAGTGAGGCTTTTGTTCGTGGTGAGGCCGCCATGTCTGGTTTCCACTGCCTGTGCAGCGCCGGCAGCTTCATTGACGATAACCCCGATCTGAACCTGGCCGGTGTGCTTACCCCGCTGGGGCCAGGCGCCGATGGTGTCCGCACCGTCAGCCTGGGTTTCGGTGGCCTGTTCGTGATGGCTGACGCGGCAGACCCGCTTGAGGCTTATCTCTTCGCAAAATGGTTCTTCGAGGAGAAATCGCTGGACTTTGTGAAGCTTTCTCCGGGGAATGTGCCATCGGCCACGGCAGCGTTGGATGATGAGTATTACCAGAATGACCCGATACTGGGCTTCGGCAGCGCTCTGGATGCGATGCTGACCGCTGAACTGCGTTCGCATCACGTCTTCCCAGGCCGCCTAGATGTTCGCTCGCAGGAACCGGCGATGGTTGAGGTTGTCATGCTCGACCGCGCAACGCCCGAAGAAGCTGTCGAGCGTTTCCTGCAACATACTGAAGAGGTCTTTGACCTGTACCGTGAAGAACTGGATGAATTCCTGGTGCAGCAGGCCCTGGTATGGTAAGTAATTTCTCGCAGTTGGATTAACAAATCCGATCTGATGCACAATGGGGGCTTGTCGATGTCAGGCAAGCCCCAAATTCCATTCTGCTTTACCTTTAGCCAGTTTATTCCTGACTGTTTCACACTAAATCTCTGTTTTGGCAGAGAGGCGGGCTGTGGTATGGCCAGGGACAAGGCGGCAGGCTGCACGACGCTTTATCGAAGACACAAGGATTATAAAAATGGCACGTTTGCAAGTCTCGACAACACAGGATTATCTTGTCAAAGATGGCAAGCCATTCTTTTACCTCGCCGACACCGCCTGGATGGCGTTCAGCAACCTGCCCCTGGCCGATTGGCCTCGCTATCTGGCCCACCGTAAACGTCAGGGATTTAACGCACTGCAAATCAGTATTCTGCCCGTGACCCATGACACCAGCATGTCCGACCACAATATTGACCCATTTCTGAGTGACGCGAATGGCAACTGGGATTTCATGGCTTACAATGAAACCTACTTTGATAAAGCCGATCAGATGGTGGCGATGGCAGTCGAACAGGGCTTTGTGCCTGTATTAGGGGTGCTTTGGTGCAGTTACGTGCCTGATACACGCTGTTCTAAAAACAGTCCGGTTGCATCGGCCATGCCTTTTGAGGCTGTAAAGCCTTTCGCGACATATTCCGCCGAGCGCTTCAAGAAATATGATCCCATCTTCTTTATCAGCGGCGACACCCAATTTGAATCACCTGAAGAAGAGCCATATTACATGGCGGCCCTCGAGGCTGTCAGAGCCGTCTGTCCGGATTCACTGCTGACAATGCACCTGACTCCGCGCGGTGACTTACCTCACAGCTTCCTAGATAAAATTGACTTTTATATGTATCAATCCGGCCATGGTGCAGGCAAACAGGATATGCCCTATGTCCTGGCCGAGAAATTCACCTCGTACCCAGTTAAACACCCTGTCGTGAATGCCGAACCCCCTTATGAAGGACATGGCCGTGTGGGAGAGCGAACTCGTTTTAACGCCTTCGACATCCGCAAAGCCACCTGGCAAAGTCTGCTGGCCGGCGCGAAGATGGGAATTACTTATGGTGCGCATGGTGTCTGGATGTTTCACCGCCGCGGCATGAAGTTTCTGAATGCGCATCGTTCTTTTGAACCCTACGATTGGGATGAGGCGCTTAACCTCGCCGGAGGTTGGGATGTCGGTTTTGCAAAATGGATTTTTCAAACCTACAAATTTTTTGACTTGGAACCAACAAACAAGCTCCTCAATGAGGATCGTGAGATCAAAGCCGCAGTCAATGCGGATCTCACTAAAGTGGCAATCTACTGTCCCTACACTTTCGATATCGAGTTAGACCTTGATCTGACTGGCTATCATGTCGTTGGCATCGATATGGAATCACGCAGGATCACAGAGCCAAACATCGAAATCGGGCACCCATCACGCATTGTGATGCACCAGTACAATTCAGATGTACTATTCATCGCCACAAAAAATCAGTAAAAGCCGTCTACGGTTGGGCGTAACAGGTTCATGTTTTGAGCCTGCTCCATTATGTTCAGATCCGTAAAGTCCGCAAAAGGATTGATTATGAAAATTGCAATAATGGGTGCGGGTGGAAAAATGGGCTGCCGCATCACGGACAACATTAAAGATAAAACCGAATATCAAGTCTACTACATCGAGGTGAGCGAAGCAGGGCAGAAAAATCTGGCTCAGCGCGGTTTATCGCCTACACCCCAGGATCAGGCGCTGCAGCAGGCTGAGGTCGTCATTCTGGCACTGCCGGATAAACTGATCGGAAGGATTACTCAGGAAATTGTCCCTCAGCTCAACAGCGGCGCGATGATTATGAGTCTCGACCCTGCTGCCGCTTATGCCGGCGTAATTCCCATTCGGGAGGATTTGGCTTATTTTGTGGCTCATCCGTGCCATCCGCCCCTGTTCAATGATGAAATCACTGAAGAAGCGCGTCAGGATTGGTTTGGCGGTGTTAAAGCCAAACATCATATCGTCTGTGCCCTGCATTATGGGCCGGAAGAAGCGTATGCCACAGGGGAAAAAATCGCCCGTGACATTTATGCCCCGGTCATGAAGTCTTTCCGCATCACGGTTGAGCAAATGGCTATTCTGGAACCAGCGCTGGCAGAGACACTCTCCGCAACAGTGATTACCGCTATTAAAGAAGCCTATGACGAAGCGGTCAAAATGGGTGTCCCGCCAGAAGCTGCGTGGGAATTCCTGTCCGGGCATGTGCGGATCGAGTTTGCCATCATCTTTGGCATCT
>JBGSXK010000685.1:0-7625 GCA_041751455.1 Anaerolineae bacterium | reverse complement strand
GTCTCTGCCAATATATTGAGATAATAGTTGTGGGCATGACCAAGAGCTTCAGGCCAGTTAAGTAATCGATAAGAGGGATAAGCAGTTTCGTAGTTGCCCATACCTACTCCTATCCACGGATGGGTGCGGGTCATATTGATTGCTGCCTGCCAATGCGAGAGCCGTTCAACCACCGCGTAATTTTCCGGCGTGATATCTACACCGCGTACATCCTGAAAGGCAAAAAATTCCTGTGTGGAACTGCTGATGCGCATCATCACGGATTGAGGGAGTAAACCGATAAACCACAGCCCCGCACCTAACCCCAGGATACATCCCAACAGCAGCAATCCATAGCGTGTTTTGCGAGGCAGGCCAAAAGCCACAGCGCCTATCGCCGCGCCAAAACCTAACCATGCCCCTCGACTCCAGGAAATGCCGATACCAAGCACAATAAATCCGGCTGCAAATAAGTAAAAACCAGCCAGACATATAAACCTGGAATCAGAGCGATTGTGCCAGAAACGCAGAGCATAACCCACCGATGCCACGAGTGCCAGTGGTGCCAACAAGCCCATAAAACCTGCAAAAGGGTTAGGCTGACCGAAGGTGCCAAACGCACGAAAGAAGCGGTTAAGGATCACCAGATGATCTGCACCACTACCCCCCAGAAACTCATACAGGCCGATGAGTGCATTTGCCAGACCTGCAATCACAAGACCCAACAACAGCCATTCCCAACGGTTGCTGCGGGCTGCATCCAGGGTAAAGGCGATCAAAACCAATATTTGCAGCCACTTGAGCCATTCCGTGAGCCACGCACTGAGCGAAAGCGCAGTAAAACCGTTGAGGGCAATGAGTGCAACCAACAGCAAAACCGGAATATAGACAGGTGACCAGTTGAGGTGCGGCAGCTTTCTTCGCCACAGGATGTGATGCAGTCCCCAGGCACAGATCAGTCCGACAAAAGCAATTTGACCAATATCGAGGGGAAGCTGAAAGGGCGCTTCAGTAGCTACAAGGGTACGCAGCGGCGCAACAATGACAAGGATCACGGCTGCCGCCAGAGGAGTAATAGCTGCCAACATGATAAACACCAGCAGAAACAGGCCGATCACGACAACCGCAGAGGACTGTGTAGCAACAAACATGCCTGTAAAACAGGCTGCCAGTGTCCACAACAGGGCAGCTAACCTGTCAGAGTTCAGTAAACGGGCTGAAATAATCACAGTGCATTGCGAAAGTAATTAATAGTCAACTGTAGACCATCTGCCAACTTAACCTGTGGTTCCCAATTCAGGATGGTCTGTGCCCGCGTGATATCTGGGCGCCGTGTTTGGGGATCACCTTTAATTCTTTCCTCTCCTTTATAGATGATTCCGGCTGAGTTACCTGTCATCTCGTTGACCATCTCGGCAAATTCCAGAATTGTCATCTCATAAGGATTGCCGATGTTCACAGGTTCTGTGTAGTCCGACAGCAGCAGACGATAGATACCTTCTACCAAATCGCTGACATACTGGAAACTGCGAGTCTGCGACCCATCTCCATAGACAGTCAGTGCTTCCCCACGCAAAGCCTGGGCGATGAAATTGGGAACAACCCGTCCATCTTCCAGGCGCATCCGAGGGCCATAAGTATTAAAAATACGCACAATACGTGTATCTACTTTATGATAGTGATGATAGGCCATTGTGAGTGCTTCGGCGTAACGTTTTGCCTCATCATAAACACCGCGTGGGCCAATGGCATCAACATTGCCAACATAGGTCTCTTTCTGCGGGTGTTCCAGAGGATCACCATAAACCTCCGAGGTAGAAGCAAGAAGAATCCTCGCGCCTTTTGCCAGCGCTAACCCCAGTGCATTATGTGTCCCCAGGGCACCTACCTTTAAGGTTTGGATGGGCAGCTTAAGGTAATCAATTGGGCTGGCAGGGGACGCGAAATGCAAAATTGCATCAAGCTGTCCATCGAGGAAAATATAGTTTGTGACATCGTGTCGGATAAAATGAAAGTCTGGATTACCAGCCAGGTGAGCGATATTGCGGACATTTCCGGTAATAAGATTGTCCATCGCGACCACTTTATGACCTTCTGCCAGAAAGCGATCACAGAGGTGAGAGCCGAGGAAACCAGCGCCGCCGGTAATCAGAATGCGCAAGAGGTATCTCCTTGTGGGTGAGGTGGTGAGAACGACACCCGCAGTTTACCACAGCCTTTTTGTATTTTGAAATTAGACTTTTACTTTCCCCTCTCCGCTTTCTTTCAGGTCCTTGATCTGGCGCTCAAATTCCTGACGGAATGCTGACAGTGCCACAGCGCTATCCACACAAATAATAATTGTTCGCAGATATTTCAGATTTTCAAAGGTGTAATCGATAATCTGTGTAAGTATAGTTTTAGCGCAATTTTCAAGAGGATAGCCCAACGCACCTGTTGAGATTGCGGGTAACGCGATAGATTTCAGTTTGTTCTCCTCGGCTAACTGGAGGATATGAAGTGTGACTAAAGCCAGTTTAGCGCGTTCGCTGCCTTCACCCCATCGCGGGCCGACTGCGTGAATAATTTTTTCGAAGGGGAGATCACCCGCTTCAGTAATGACTGCCGCACCCACATCGCACCAACCGATTTCATGGCACTGGGCCTGAAGCGTTGGCCCGCCTCTTCGGGAAATTTCAGGTGGCAGGGTCAGATTGGGATCAGTCGCGTTCACAATAGCTGTCACAGGCAGGTTGAGCAAAGTATCCTGTATAATTTCAATAGTAACCTTGTTCACCTTCGCTTTCATCGCGTTTGCTCCCATGTCCAGATTTAAATCATTACACCATTAATCAATTCTCTTCGTCAATAGCTCTGGTGTTCGATAACTGAGCGGCCAGCCCCAGCAGCAGCATAAAGACATAAGCCAGGTCCTGTACATACACACTGTTATCAACCAGGCCATGACCGAGTACATTGATCATGCTGCCCATTACACCCAGGGTGATTGCAAAATAGAGTGTGTCGCGCGATCGGTAAAACTTATAAGCGCGCATCATGAGCCGCCAAAAAGCAAATTGGATCCAGGAAAAAATCAGTACGCCCAAAACACCTATACGTACCCATAAATCCAGCACGAAGTTATGCGGGTGTGACAGATCAGGCTCCTGCCATGCATCAGGGAGGATATAGTGGCCACGAAAGGCGTAGAGAAACTGATCTGGGCCGAGACCAGTAAGTGGGTAATCACGAATCACGTTGAGTGCGCTTTGCCAAACCCGGATACGCGCAAAATTAGTACCTGTGCTGAAGTCAAGCAAACGGGCAAAACGGGCAGAACGCAGCGCCAGGAGCAGCATCCCTATACCCCCAATGCCGATACCAAACATCACAGGCCAGGCACGCCTACCCCAGGCTAACAGCAAGACGGCAACCGTTGCTGCGGGAATACCAATAAGCAGCGCTCCAGCGCTCTGGCTGAATATCACTGCGAGACCGAGGACAAGCAAGACAATGAACGCAAGGCGACGGCGCAGTGAATCCACAGGTAAAACGGCAAATGCCAAAGCAAAGGGAATACACCGCCCCAGGAAAAGCCCCACGTTATTGGGTGATCCGTAGACACTGACCAAACGTGCAGCCCCTCCTTCGGCTGTAATGACCGTGCCCTGAAAAAACAACCAGAGGCCGATCATCGCGACGAACAGGCCCGCAATTAACAGAGTATCTACTAATCGTAAGATTGCTTTTCTGCCGAGCGGGACCGTACGCAGCACCATGTAAAAAAGGAGCGGTTCCATGGTCATTACTCGAAAATCTCTAAGCGCTGGCGCGTGCAACTCTACCCAGGACAGCGAGATGGCGCTCAGCACTAACCATGCCAGAAGTGACAGATCAAGCAGGGATATATTAGACAGCATGGCGAACTGGGGCGGGTACTGGCTGACCTGGCTTTGACGTATATGTCCCAGGTGGGCAAGCCCGCGTAAGCCCCAGGCGGCTGTGAGGATAAACACCAGAATCTCCGGCATTGGCAAAGCAAAAAGGTAAAGTTCTACCGGGAACAAAAAAAATGGTGACCAGAATATGACTAATGCCAATCCCAGATCAAGCCGATGGTACATGAGAATGAATAAAAAGAGGAATGCGACGAGGGTGAGCGCGAAGCCGGGTTGGATATACGCCAGACCTGCACTCACTACAGCCAGTCCTAGCACCACTGGTTCACGGCGGAACAGGGTAGGGACAGCATCGCCCCACGTCAAAAGCAGTCCCATCATAAGCGCTATAGATGTCACCGCGCTGAGGATAAGCTGTCCGGTATCCCCCAGACCATGCCAGATTAACCGCAGCGGTGTAATAAGCCGCAGCCAATCAATTTGCCATGCCGTACTTACTACAGCTATCACAGCAGCAGCAGTAGTCAATAAGGCCAGTAAAATTTGTCGCTCGTAAGATACAGCCAGATTACCCGAACTTACTGCATAGCCTGCCAGCGCCCAGCGATCCGCGACTTCATCGGGCACAAGCTCATCGGTAATGACGTGAAGAGTATGGTTCGCGTCGGGTAAATCGTAAGCTACAGGGATAAGACGCAGTTCTGGAAGCAGTGTCTGGCTGGTGAGGATGATATAGCCATTTCCATCTGAATCCTGGGGTACGGCATTAGCAGGTTGTCCATCGATAGTAGGGTAAAGATAGGCCACATAATTATCTTTGCGTAAGAGAAGTGCAATATCACGTCCGGTAAAATCAAATTCAAGCTGGCTGTCGTTAATCCAGCCAATATCTGCGCCTAGCGATCCAAAAGTCCACACACCACTATAATGAGCATAGGAATTGGCGGCGAAATAAAGTCCGTTACTAGCATGGGTAGAGGGTAAGCGCTGTGACAGGGCAGTCCAAACACTGGTGGGTGTGCCGTCTGCCTGAACAAGCGTGAAACCCCACTGCGGATCATCTGGCGCTGCGGCGGGCTGCCAGTGTTGCAGGATCATCCCGGCCAGCCACGGCCACTCACGCTCTGCCCGTGCGAGCGCGTTCAGGGTGTATTGCACCTGCTGTTCGGCCTTCACGCTGCCCCAGATTGAAGGCTTACCTATCCAATCTTCTGGCAGGCTGTTCCATCCCCAGTGACTGGCCCAGATGGCTTTCTGTCCGTCATCGTGCATGAGCATCTGCTCACGCAGCAGGATGAGCCGCGAGAAGTTTAATATTTCTTCATTTACAGTACGATCATCAGGTGGCGCATCAAACCCATAAGGTTTTGCGCCAACAGCATCCATGTAGGCCTTAGCCCCCAATGCATACAGGTCGCGCAGATAAAGCACATCACTGATGTTCTGTGGCCCACGTTCGGTTGTAGGTGCTAGAGCGGCGGCAATGACGGTTGCACTTGGATCTGCGTTATGGATGGCCTCATAAGCCACCTGGAGCAGAGCGACGTACTGTGAAGGGCGGGGCGGTTTATTTCCCCAGGCTGCTGTAAGATTCGGCTCGTCCCAGATTTGATAGTGATCAATCACATTTCCATAACGGGTGGCAAATAAACGAGTAAACTGCGCAAAATCCTCGATAGACTCTGGTGGGGCAGTCGCATTCTCATTTCCAGTTTCACGCGCCCATGATGGCGTGTTGACCAGTACCGCAACCAGCCCCATTTCGGGTTGGTTTTCAAACGCAGACACAACCTGATCCCATTGTCTCCAATCATAAATGCCTGGCTGTGGTGCAATCTCGTCCCAGCGAAAAAACTGACGCACCCAGGTGATATGTGCCTGCTGCATGAGATTTAACTGTTCTGCCAGTAAATCGGGGGTGTATTGGGTCAATTCTGCATTGACACCTAAACGCGGCTGCCAGAAAGGCAGGCTATGGTCGCGCGTGGGGTCAACGTAGCCGCGCAGCATAATGTCGCGCTGCTGAATGCTGGCAAAAACTGCAACCAGACTGCCCGCAAGGGACATAAGCGCGAAGAAAAAGAGAATATAACGGCGCATTATATTACTGTGTCCAGACGGGTTTTGATGCGCCACCATCCAGAGTCAATTGGTGCGCGACCTGCGCCTCGACATCAATAATCCACAGATTACCCTGATAGATAAAGGCAAGCTGACGTGCATCAGGCCCCCACGTAAGTGTTTGTGGGGCATTTAAGCCCGGTTGACCTGCTGGAGGGAAGATGACGCGCGTATTACTACCATCGCGATCAGCTACCATCAGGTCATATTCAGCCTGGCGATTGATGCTGTTGGAAATATCACGTGCACGTAAATAAGCGATATAGCCAGACTGAAACTCGCTGCCTTCTGTATTGATCAAGGGTGAAAACTGAGGCGATGCCCAGATACCCACATTCTCGACAATATTTGCATTAAAGTTTCCCTGTACATCAGCCGCGGTAATGTTAAAGACCAGACTGAACTGTGCGGGTTCATTGCCAATGGGCGCACCATGAACAGTCGTGAGTAGCAGGGAGGTGTCGGCTGACCACGAAATACCTGCCCGCCATGACCAGTCCGCACGTGGGTTGAACAATGGAAATGTCAGCAGAGGCCGCAGTTCTTTTGTCTGTAAATCGACCGTGCCCACTGCTTCGGCCTGTGACCAGGCCAGGGCACTGCCATCTGGCGACCATTCGTACACTGTGCCCCACCAGCCATACAAGCCGCCGGTAGAAGGCTGAAGCAGCTCCTCAATTGTCACGGCGCTGCCACTCTGCGGGTCAATTTGCATTATCCACAGGTCGTTAAAAGCGTGCCATCCCGGCGCAATCGGGCGGGCCTCACCTGTGGAATAGCTAATGGTATTGAGTCTGCCGGGCACCCAGACCGCCGAAAGCACATCCTCCGGCACAAGCTGAATAGGATCATCCTCAGACTCAATGTCGTTGAAGAACCATAACTCGTTAAGGAAGTTATCACGATTATTCGCGCTGTTCTGACGGGTGAAGATCAACTGACGGCCATCGGGAGACAGGCTGAAGACCCGTTGGTCAAGATCGCTCGTGGTGGTGAGTACCCTTTTAGTCGTGCTGCTGCCACGCATCACCCATGCATTATTATTCCCGATATAAGCCAGCGTCCCAGTAATGGGTACAGGGTCAAGCTCTCCGGTAGGGCCGATAAAAATGAGTTCTTCCTGGGGAGCAACCAGTTCCACACGATTAATCTCAATGCGGTCTTCGCGCACCCCGTCACGGATGTTTACACGATAGCAGATTTCTTCCACACCGTTTTGCCCTGGCTGGCCGAGTACCTGCTCACCGGGCTGCAAACCTTCATTGGGTACGGTACGCCGCCTATGTGGAATGATGGCTTCTTCACATTCACGTTCTTCACGGATACGGGCTACTGTAATGCGCATACCATCTGTAATTTGCGTGAAGGTCTGCGGTTCGACACGATCAAGGTCGCCTATTTCAATTTCCCAATCGCGCAGCACCTCGCCCACAGTGACGGGTGAGGCATACTCAACAGTCAGTTCGCGTCCATCGGCAATCAGTGAAACGATTAAAGCAGGTGGTCTTTCCGTAGGACGGCAGGCGGTTATAATTGCTGCCGCCATCACACAATATAACAGAAGCTTTTTATTCAACCCCAGTAATTCCTTTATTTTCCCCGATTGTAAAATGAGCCTACGAACACAGGGTAGTGACGGAGGCACTG
>JBGSXK010000684.1:0-8095 GCA_041751455.1 Anaerolineae bacterium | reverse complement strand
TGGCCGCGCCCAATAACCTGTTTTACAGCCCTGGGCTGGACATTGATACATATCTGGATAATGTCGAAAGCTATGTGGCACTGGCTGATGTAGTGGCGATCACCACCAATCAGATCGCCCCGGAGGCCACCCGTGCTGGTTATTTCCTTAACCTTTCACCACTCATCAGCACCGATCCATCCTTTGACGAGGGCGATTTTTTCCCCGCTCTGCTGGATTCGTTCCAATGGGATAAAGGTCAGTGGGCGCTGCCGCTCTCCGCAGATGTCATCCTCATGATCTACGATCAGGAAGCCTTCGATGCTGCTGGCGAACCTTATCCCGATGGCCTATGGACACTGAATGACCTGGAAGCGGCCATTCGTGCGCTCACCGAGTACGATGATCAGGGTAATGTCTCCGTACCCGGCCTGCTCAACCTGGGTAGTGTCTATCAACTGATGCACAGCCTCGCCGGTGGTACGCCCCTTTTTGATCCCACCATGCAGCCCACTACCCCACGCTTTGCTAACCCCCAACTGGAAACACTGCTGGAACAGTGGAAATCCATCCAGGATGAAGGCCTGCTCACCTCACCCGATACGGGCAGCTTCAGCTTTGATGCCCCTATGCTGATCGGCCAGAGCCTGATTGCGACTTCCGGCCAGTTTGGTGATGAAGGACAGATCGCGCTGCTACCCGGTGGACGTGCCGGGCTGCTGGTCAATGGGGTGGGCGTAAGTGCCGGGACACAGTATCCCGATCAGGCTTATGAACTGGCGAAATTCATCACACGCAGTGCCGAAATTGCCAGTGCCTCGTTTGGAGTTACACCCGCACGCCGCAGCCTGGTCGGTGTGGAAACCGACAACCCACTTGGGTTCCTGACCAATGTGCCCGAAGCCCTGCGCCCGGTCATTGACAGCGCGCTGAACAATGCTATTTCCGGCTCTGACGCGCTCTTTAGCGCTTATATCGACAGCGCGCTGCAACGGATGACCAGTAACGGATTAGATGCACAGACAGCCCTGCTGGAAATCGAGCAAACCGCGCTGGAACGTCTGCAAACTGCCAGTGCGCGCCGTGATACAGCTGTACTGGGTGTAGCCACACCCGTGCCTAGCATCCTCGGCGCAGGTGAGATTTCTATCAGATTCGGGGTCATGTCCTTCAGCCCCCAGCTTCCCAATCGTGAACGCTGGGATCAGTTGACTGCGAATTTTGTGGCGGAGGATCCCCTGGTGGGGCAGGTCAACCTGGATGTAAAAATTCCCTTTCCTAATGCCTCGCTGGCAGGCATGGCGGAAGATTATGACTGCTTCTACATGCCTAACAACCTTGTCCAGGGGGCAGACCTCAGCCTGCTGCGCAGTATGGATCCTCTGCTGGCCAGTGACCTCAGCTTCAGCCCCAACGACATTGTAGGCAGCCTGCTCGACCAGGTTCGACGCGATAATCAGATCTGGGCCATGCCGATCACCCTCCAGCCGCTTGTGTTGTGGTATGCCCCGCAAATCTTTCAGCAGAGTGGTGCGCGTGCGCCCTTTGACGGTTGGACAGTCTCAGACTTTGAAAACGCTCTGCGCACCCTCAAAATCAACCCTGACGATGATGCGCCGTTTGCAGGTCGCAATGGTGATGGCAGCCACCTGCTTTCACTCATCGCGGCTTATGGTGGCCTGCCACTGGATTACCGTACAGACCCCGTCACCATCAATTTTACTGACCCGGCCACAGTCGATGCTATCCGGCAGGTGCTTGATCTGGCCAAGAATGGTTACATCGCCTATACGCCGCTGGCCGGGCAAGGGACCGCAATCAGCTTTGGCACGTCAGAAACAGTCGCCATGTACAGCCAGTTGCTCAATAACCTGGCTTTTCTGGGGGGTGGTTCCAACGAAGACAGCAGTTATCGTCTTACAGTATTCCCGCAGGGTACTCAATATTCGGCCCTGAGTTACGATCTCGGCGCGGCTTATATCAGTGCCAATACTCCGGCTATCGAACCCTGCTATCGTTTCATCAGTGCGGTAGCGAATGCCCCTGACCTGTTCAACCAGGGAATGCCCGCCCGCCGTTCACAGGTCAACAGCAGCGAGCTATTGACTTCACAGGGGCAGGAAGCTGTCGATTTCTACAGTGCGATGGACAGGCTCATGCAGCAGCCCAATACTATCCTCATCCCTTCCACCTTCCAGGCCGCCACCGACCTCAACAGCATTGGCGACCTGCTCATCACCATCTGGCTCAACCGTACCTTTGACCGTTATGTGTTGGAAGATGCGGATTTACTGGTGGAACTGGAAGACGCGCAGGCGTTTGCCATTGCCTATCAGGGCTGTGCAGCGAACATCCCGCCCGCCACCTCAGAGGATAACATCATCGGTTATCTGCGTCAGTACGCCAACTGCGCTGTGCAGATTGACCCATCACTCGCGCCGCTGTTCCGCCAGATCACAGGCTAAACAGTATACCCAGGGGCATGGACAACCCATGCCCCATTAAAATATCTGAGGTCAGGAAAATGTCTGTTCGTCTATATAAACGTGGTTGCGTTTACAGCCGACCTATGGGCAACCGACCTGCTTTCAACGCCGTGACCTGCTCTGCGGTAAATGGAGGGCCAAAGAGATCGGCAGACTCATGATAACAGCGGAACATATCGACGATGAAATGCAGCCGGTCAGGCAGATGGGACCAGTTCACCGCGCCCGTACCGTGCGTGCTGTCCGATGTAGGGTCGATCTTTTCCAGCAGCACGCACAAGTCGGGTAGAACAAGCTGCCGAAGGGAGGCAGGAAATTCGGCAGGTACATCATGGCCTAAGCGGAGAAGCACTCCCCCTGGCAGCCCGATACTCATCACATACTCGGTAATCACAAGCTGTGCCCTGCGGCGTGCCTCTGCCAGCAGGCCATCCAGCAGCGCATCAAACGGGCTGGAGCGATCGAACAACCACAGGAAAAACAGCCGCACCCTTGCCAGCCAGCCGCCATAGGGAAAAAGTGCCTTAATCAAACGCAGCCGGAACTGCCGACGATCCACAAAAGCCGCGTTCATGGCTTCAGCAATTTCAGGCTGGAGGCGTGTCTGTTCATGGAAACCGATTTCGATGTTGGCAAGCAGCATTAACTCAGCGCGTGTTTTGGCATCTGTTTCAAAAAAAGCCTGATAATAACGCGTGAAGGCCTGCCGCAGATATTGCTGCCCGTCGGGAGGTTCACCGGGACGCAGCACCTCACAGAAACGCGCCAGATTCTCCAGGTCGAAAATCTCGTCATTCAGGCACATCGCAGAAAAACGGGCAAATTCGCGACCAATCTCCTCGTACACCTTTTTATTACCCCGCGCTACTGCCTCGCTGGCCCGATTGAACGCCGCCAGCGGATTCAACAACTCGACTACGGTCTCCTGAATCTCGGCCTGACTGTGTGGTGAGCCCAGTGCCTGGGCGGCGGCCGCCACATCTGCCGTCTGTAGGGTGGGCGCAGAGCGCAGGATATTTTCCAGCGTTCGTGCCAGGTCTTCCTTGCGGATCGTCTGCCCTGCCTGCCTGGAAGCCCACGTCGCAAAAGTACACCAGTTGGCACTCACGCCTGTGCGCGCGGTCATTGTGACCGCCAGTTCATGGTAGCACTGGGTGATCTGCAAATTACGAATTATCGGGTCAGTCAGGGCAGCGATTCGCTCAATTTCAGCAAGCGTAGGAACAGGATGGATTGGAGCTGGGTGAGGCATATTTCTCAACTTTTCACGCGGCAGCACTCAGCAGTAAGCTCAGGTGAGACCTGCTGGAGATTTAGATTCTATGCGGATTATACACCGTCTTTTGAAACGCCATTACTCAAAATAACCCTTAAGGTTAACTCGTACAAATCCCTATGCTGGTGTAGGATAATTACATCGTTTTTTGCAATCCAGGAGCAAGTATTTATTATGAAACACTGTTCAAAAACAGTTCTGATCTTGTTTTTGAGCTTACTGTGGACGCTGGGTATTTCTGTCAGCGCGCAGGAAAGCAGCGGGGTAGCCGTGACCTGCGACGATGGGAGCAGCTTCAATAATGGGGTAGAAGTCACCGTTGTTCAAATGCGAGCAGGCTTCTCCTATACTGCCACTGCCATTGGTATCGGCGATTTCGACCCGGTTCTGGCGGTACTTGATGCCAATGGGCGCGGTCTGTGCGCCAACAACATCGCTGAGGCGGCAAACTATTCCGCGGATCTTCCCACCACAGGCGCGGTAGCATCTTCTCGCAACAGCGCCCAGGTGCAGTTCAGCCAGACCAGCGGCCAGAATATGGCTGATGTGTCTATCGTCGTCGGCAGTGTCGGCAGCGCGGATGGCGAATTTGTGCTCATCCTCGAAGGGATGGCTGCCACCAGGGCCGATGGCCGGGGCGACCCCTTCGCCGTCCGTCTCACGCCCGGCATGGTCGCGTCCGATGTCCCACTCACTGTCTACATGATCTCTGTCACCAATGCACTCGACCCACATGTTTCACTGGTCGATCAGAATCTGAATGGACTCACTGATGATAACGGTAATTTCATCTACTGTGATGATTCCGGCAGTGCGAATTTCTGCTGGGGCGACTCTTCTTCTCTCGCCAGTTCCTATGTCACCCGCCGCGGCAACCAGCGTCTGGGCGGTTTCAGTAAGGATGCCATGCTCTCGCTGCCTATCCAGGGAATCGAGCTCAACACGAACCCAAATGAGCGCTTTCTTCATTACCTGATGACCAGCTACCAGCAGTCCACCTTTGGCGATTATGTAGTGGCAATTCACGCGGGCACCACCTCCGCCCCTAAAGGCGCAGCCAGCAGCCAGCAGGCCACAGCCCTGCCCACTTTGCCGCCAAAAGACAACACTACCTCTGCCCCCTCGGGGGTAAGCGTCACCTGTGACAACGGAGCCAGCTTCGATAACGGCGTAGAAGTTCAGGTTGTACAGATGCGGGCAGGCTTCACCTATACTGCTACTGCTGTCGGAATTAACGGTTTTGACCCGGTGCTTGCCGTGCTCGATGCCAATGGGCGCGGCCTGTGCGCCGACAACACCTCCGGCGCTGCTTCCTATTCTCTTGATCTGCCCACAACAGGCACAGTAGCAGCTTCACGCAATAGTGCCCAGGTGCAGTTTAACCAGACCAGCGGCCAGAATATGGCCGATGTATCCGTTGTCGTCGGCAGTGTTGGCAATACGACAGGTGAGTTTGTGCTGGTACTTGAGGGCATGGCCGCCACGAGTGCCGATGGCCGGGGCGACCCCTTTGCTATCCGCCTTACACCGGGAATGGTTGCTTCCGGCGTGCCGCTCACCGTCTACATGATCTCCGTCACCAATGCCCTCGATCCGCTGATTGCGCACATTGACGGCAGCTTTGAGGATGTATTCGACTCAGAAGGTAATCGCATCTACTGTGACGATGCTGGCAATAGCAGCCTGTGCTGGGGCAGTTCATCTTCGCTCAACGGCTCTTATGTCACCCGGCGCGGGACAGATCGCCTGGGTGGCTTTGGCGCGGATGCTATGCTGTCCATGCCGTTAAACTACAACCTTAATGCCGACCCGGATCTGAACTTCCTGAATTTCCTGATGACCAGCTATCAGCAGTCCACTTTTGGGGACTATATCATCGCCTTTCATGTCGGCCTCGGTCTACCCACGGGTAACGCCTGATCCACTTTAGCGCAGTGGGGCGTGGATGCCATGCCCCACTTTACCGGATTTCGACCTCGCCGGGCAGGCGTATAAAATCAACCTCTCCTACCTGCACCCGTGCCATTGTCAACGGATCATACATACCTACGATCACAGTCGCCGGGCCTGCCGACACATTATCGTTGAACTCCAGTGCGTGCGCATCCGGAATATACTCGCCAGCCCGCCAGCCAGTTGTGGGACGACGGCCCTGCACCGGACGCGAATCACTCTGTGCGATCAAACGGCCTTCCGCATCCAGCAGTTGCACAAAAACCACATAATCATGCGTGACTGGCGCTTCACCTGCCTGCCACACGAGCGTGATCGGTAAAGGCTGACGCGGATCCACGGGCTGCCCCGTCACACTAAAACCGACCAGCATCCCCACATCCGGGATTGCTATCCCCACAGGATGGTCATACTCCGGCACTTCCAGCAGCAGCGGCAGCGCTTCAACCTCGAAAGCACCCAGCGCAGTGCCATCAGGCAAGCGCACTTCCGCCCTGCCTGCTGGCACGTTTACGGGAATTTGCACCTCGCGCCAGTCCAGCGCAACTCCCTCCACTCTCTGCTCGTTCGCTGCAATCTCAACCTGCCATCCGCCATCCACGCCCGCCAGTATCAGCTCAGGTAAACGCCCTTGTCCCTCCCATAACAGCGATAACCGCAGCCGCTCACCGGTCTGCGCATGTTCCTCCGGCGCGATATTATGTGCCGCCAGCCGTAAATCTTCCCCGATGCGCAAATTCATGGGATAGGGCAGCGCTGGCTCAGGCCGCACCTGCGTCCAGTTCGTTGGCTGTGTTGCCATCCACCTGTCAAGCAGCAGTTCTTTGACGGTTGCAGTTTCCCCTATCCCCCGCAGATCATAACCTTCAGGGGTGATCTGCTCATCGTAGAGTCGTAAACCCACCCTATAATGGGCAGCAGGCGCGCCGTAAGGCAGCCGCAGCAGCGCATAAGCCGTGACGCTCTCGCCCGCTTGCAGCATAGATGTCGTGCGTTGATTAGCGGTAGCAAAAACTGCATCCGCCCGCGCCACTTCCCAACCCAGTGTGTTATAGACCACCACAGCCGCTTTCAAATCGCCGGGTATGGCCTGCTGCAAGATCAGGTGAATCGGCAGGCAAACCGCCTCATGTGCCTCTGTTTCAGCCAGCACACCTACCGTATCAAGCACAGCAACAGGTACACCATTTTGTAATACCTCTGAGTGGAGGGGCTTGTACTGTGGGAGCATTAGTGCAGGTGCTTCGTAAAGCAGTGTCGTCATGCCATACACCGAATACTCCAGCGGCACATTAATCGTCCCAGCACTGAGTACACAGTTCATCATGCCGCGATAATCCGCTCGTTGGGTGTACCACACATTCAGCGCCACATTACCGGAATGTGGCAGCAGCCCTGCGATCGCCTCCAGGTCTGCCCCTTCTGGCAGCGTCACCCGCTGCGCCTGAACCCCCAGCCTGTTCCAGTAATACCACAGGTCATAACGGTCCGCATAAGACCACGCCAGGATCGTATCTGCTGCGGTCAGATTGTCGGCATAATACTGTGTCATCCCCTGCACATCATCATGCTGGTAAGCCGGGTTTTGAGCATAAGCCACACTCACCAGCAGCAGCACAGCAAAACCTGCGCCCAACAACCAGCGCAGAGCTGTGGGGCGCAACCGGGCGATCCCCGCGCCCAGCGGCACCAGTAGCAGCGGCGCAAGCATGACCAGATAACGCCCGTGCAGCTCATTCCCCAGCACGCTCAGCCCCAGCAGCATCCCCCCGGTGAGCAACATCGCATGAAGTACCAGCCAGCGCGCATTGGGCTGTCGCCAAGGTACCAGCACCACCCACAGCACTAAGGTCGCACCGGTCAGTATTATGACTACAGGCTCCTGCCCCACCATGAGCCACGGCCCTGACCAAAAGGCCTGCCATATCTGACTCAGTAATGCCAAACTGAATTGCGGGCTGCTGGTCAGCGCGCTGTTGGCGGCCTGCAATTCGGCAAAGCGCGCCACCAGGTAGGGCAGCCACAACAGCCCAACCAACACCTGCCCGGCGATCCATACCCGCCAGTCCGGCCTGAGGAGGTTACGCCGGACAGCCCATGCCAGCAGCGTAATCCCGTTCAGCCACAAGATCGCTACTGGCCCTGTGTTATGGGTATAAAGCAGCAGCAGCTCGCTCACCCACAATACCAACCATGCCTCACGCCCAGGCCGTTCCAGTAGTTGATGCCACGCCAGCGCCACCAGCAGCACCAGCAGCGCCAGCAGCGCCGAGTCCACGGCAAGCTCGTCGGCAGCCATCCAGGGGGCAAGCACCACTCCCGCGGGTACGACGGGTAGTAGCGACGGCGCGAAGCCGAAAGCGGATACCAACAAGCCCTCGTCGGAAGCGAAGTCGGACAC
>JBGSXK010000683.1:0-11159 GCA_041751455.1 Anaerolineae bacterium | reverse complement strand
GCATGAAGAAACAGGTAGTGTTTCTCCAGGGTGGGGGAGGTGGTGCATATGAAGCGGATGGTAAACTAGTGGCCTCTCTGCAAGATGCGCTGGGAACTGAATACAAAGTCAGGTATCCCAGGATGCCCGATGAAGACAGCCCTGATTATGAAGCCTGGAAAGCTCAGATTTCAACGGAACTTGCTGCAATGAACGGCGAATTGTTTGTGGTTGGACACTCACTCGGCGCGTCGTTTTTGTTGAAGTACCTCTCTGAAGTGCATGTTAAACAGCCTGTCTCCGGTGTTTTTCTGGCAGCCTCGCCCTATTGGGGCGCGGAAGGCTGGCAGGTTGACGAATACACATTGCATGAGGGATTTGCATCGCGGCTGCCCGAAGCACCGCTTTTCTTTTATCACAGCCGCGATGATGAAGTCGTCCCGTTCGTGCATCTGGCGATGTATGCCAAACAACTGCCCCAGGCCATCTTCCGGGAGCGCAGCGGGGGCGGGCACCAGTTCAATAATGATTTATCCGAATTGGCTGCGGACATTGCGGATTTGCAAGAGCTTTAACAAAGGTAGAAGTGGTATGAGCAAAGTCATTTTAGACCTTACAATGTCGCTGGACGGCTATATTGCCGGATCAAATGGTGAAGGGGATGATGGCGGACTGCATCACTGGCTGTTTGGGGGCACGATTCCTGTAAACGCGGGCGGGATGACGTTTTACCTGACCTCGGAAAACAGCGCTGAGGTTTTAAGGGAATTTGTCCAGAATGCGGGGGCATTTGTCCTGGGCAAACGGACATTCCACGCCACAGGGAAGAGCGCGCCCTTTCAGTTACCGACCTTTGTCCTTTCGCACGATGCTCAGGCCGCGATCACTGTGGAGGGAACAACAATAACCTTTGTCAGTGAGGGGATTGAAAGCGCCCTCAGGCAGGCGAAAGCCGCTGCTGGTGGCAAAGCGGTCTACATCTTTGGGGGCGCGAATACGGCGCAGCAGTACCTGTGGGCGGGCCTGATTGATGAAATCCAGATTCATCTAGTGCCTGTATTAATCGGCGACGGAACCCGCTTGTTCGATTCTATTGGGAAGGCACAGATTGCACTGGAAAACACCAGGGTGATCGAGGGGTCTGGTGTGACCCATCTTTATTACCATGTCATGAGGTAAGAGACAGGCCTATTCAAATTGTCAGTAATGGGCACCCTTTCGTACAGCATTCATTCCTGATATGCCGGAGTATCATTGGCATTTCAAACCAAGCGAGGCGTTATCATCATCTCTAAGGAGAAGAAATCTCTATGAATGCAATCGCGTCATCACGAGCGGGAAGACGGGAGTGGATCGGCCTGGCCGTACTCATGCTGCCGACCCTGCTCATCGCTATGGATCTGACTGTGCTGCATCTGGCAGTACCGTCGCTGACGGCTGATCTTCAGCCCACTGGGTCGCAACTGCTGTGGATCACCGATATTTATGGATTTATGATTGCTGGTTCACTCATCACGATGGGCACGCTGGGGGATCGGATTGGCCGCCGTCGGCTGCTGCTGATCGGTGCCGCTGCATTTGGGATGGCTTCGGTACTGGCAGCATTCTCGACCAGTGCGGGGATGCTCATCGCGGCGCGCGCGCTGCTGGGTATCGCCGGGGCAACGTTAATGCCTTCTACCATGTCGCTTATCCGCAATATGTTTCTCGACCCCAGCCAGCGCACTGTTGCTATCGGTGTGTGGGTTTCCGGATTCTCGGTGGGCAGCGCGATTGGCCCACTGGTGGGTGGGGTGCTGCTGGAGAATTTTTCATGGGGGTCGGTTTTTCTGCTGGGTGTGCCCGTGATGGCTGTGCTGCTGGTCGCGGGGCCGCTGCTGCTGCCAGAATATCGTGATCCTCATCCGGGACGGTTCGACCTGCTCAGCGCGGGTATGTCGCTGGCTGCTGTGCTGCTGGTGATCTATGGCCTCAAGCAGGTGGCCGAGAAGGGCCTGGGCATTCTGGCCGCGCTGCCCGTGGTGCTGGGTGTTGTGACCGGCATCGCTTTCGTCCAAAGGCAGCGTCATTTGGCTGATCCGCTGATTGACCTGCGGTTGTTCCGAGTGCCCGCATTCAGCGCATCACTGGCGACTTACACCTTCGGCATTTTCTTTGGGTTCGGTACGTTTCTCTTTATCGCGCAGTATCTGCAACTGGTACTTGGCCTGTCACCACTGGAAGCAGGTCTGTGGTCCGTGCCTGGAGCCATCTCGTTCATCTTCGGCTCTAACCTGGCACCCAGAATTGTGCGCCGCCTGCGTCCGGCTTCGGTGGTGGCTGGTGGCCTGGTTGTTTCAGGTATTGGCCTGGGGCTGCTGACCCTGATCGGCGGGAACTCGCTTGAGCTTGTGGTGATCGGGAATACGCTGATGTCGCTCGGCTTCGGCTTTACGTTTACCCTGACCGTTGATCTGGTGGTGGGTGCTGCGCCACCAGAGCGTGCAGGCGCTGCGTCGGCAATCGCGGAGACGGGTGCTGAGCTGGGCGGCGCGCTTGGGCTTGCGATGCTCGGCAGCCTGGGTATCGCCGTATACCGCAGCCAGGTCGCCGCCAATATGCCGGTGGGGATTTCACCTGAAGTGGCCGAAATCGTCCGCGAGACACTGGGTGGTGCGGTGGCCGCAGCAGGGCAACTCCCCGACCCGCTCGGCCCAGCGCTGCTCAGTGCCGCGCAGCAGGCCTTTGTGCAGGGGTTGCAATTGAATGCGCTCATCGGTGTTATCGGGTTTATGTGCCTGACCGTTATGGTTCTGACGATGCTGCGGCATGTACGCCCACACGTCGAGTCGGCGCATCAGCCGGAAACGGAACCTACTGTGAATATCGTGACACCGCACCCGCAGGTTGAAATACCAGTGGGGGACTAACAGAACGGACGGTATGCCGCCAGAGGGTTATCATCATTGTAAAAGCCCTCTGGCGGATATGGGGGGATTGTGAAGGGAGTAGAAATTTGGGCGCGATCTTTGAGGGAAGGCCATCGGATTCACCTTATATCGAAGTCGTCTGGCGTGGGTGTGTGGAGCAGGATTATGCGCCTGTTTGCCCGGCGGATGTGCGCTGGAATCTGCTCTTTGTCAAACAGGAGGGCAGGGTACAGGTGTCCGTTGAGGGTGCAACCACGCAGTTTGTGCCCAAAATCCAGACGGAGGGCAGTGAGTTTCTGGTCATCAAGTTCAAGTTGGGTGTATTTATGCCCCATCTGCCCGCGGGCCGTCTCGTGAATGGGGATGCTATCCTGCCGCTGGCGGCGAGCCGATCCTTCTGGCTGCATGGGGCTGCATGGCAGCTTCCTGATTATGAGAATGTGGAATCATTTGTGGCACGGATGGTGCGTGAGGGGATGCTCGTCCGTGAGCCGGTGGTGAATGCGGCGCTGCAAGAAGAATCACCACCTCTATCATCGCGCACGGTGCGGCGGCGCTTCCTGCTTTCAACCGGATTAACCCCGAAGACGATTGAGCAAATTGAACGTGCCCAGCGCGCAGCGGCCCTGTTAGAACAGGGTATACCGATCCTCGACACGGTGTATGAGGCGGGCTATGCCGACCAGCCGCATCTGACCCGCTCTCTAAGGCGTTTCATTGGTCAGACACCTGCTCAGATCGCGCCTTAGACAGTTGTCCTTTTATTCAAGACAGTACTCTTTTGCTGGGTTATGATGCAAATGTCCTCACAGAAATTGATAACACAACCAAAGGAGAATACACAATGAGAAAAATTATTTCAATGATCCATCTCTCTCTGGATGGATTCGCAGCAGGCCCCAACGACGAACTGGACTGGATTTCCTACGATGACGAACTTGAGCAGTATGCGCATTCCATGCACTCCATGGTGGATGCGGTCATCTGGGGGCGTAGGACCTATGAAGGCATGGCTGGTTACTGGCTCACAGTGCCGGGAAACCCAGCTTCCACAGCGGCTGAGCTTGAACATGCGCGCTGGCTGGATGATGTCACCAAGATCGTGGTATCGCGCACGCTGGATCGTGTCGAATGGGATAACGCCCAGAACACCGTGCTGATTAAGGACAGTATCGCCGAAGAAATCCATAGAATCAAACAGCAGCCCGGTAAAGATATCTGGTTTCTCGGCAGCACCCTGCTGGCACAGACTTTTATGCAACTTGACCTGATTGATGAATATCGAATCAATATTAATCCTACAGTGTTGGGCCAGGGTAAACTCCTGTTTCACGGTGTCACCCGTAATTTCCCGCTGAAATTACTGGAAGCAAGGTCATTGAAAAGTGGGGTTGTCGCCCTGCGCTATGAACCTGTAAGATAGGGTTAAAACATCCGGGGTGCTGCACCCTGGGAGATGTTCGCTGTGACATTTTGAGGAAACGCTCATGTGTAGAAACATCAAAACTCTCTACAACTTCGATCCTCCTGTGACCGAGGACGAGATTCACGCCGCCGCATTACAGTTTGTACGCAAGGTGAGCGGCTTTAACAAGCCGTCGAAAGCCAACGAAGCCGCCTTTCTGGCGGCTGTCGATGAGGTGGCCGCTGCTGCCAGCAGGCTGCTGAACACGCTGGAGACCAACGCGCCACCGAAGAATCGTGAAGAAGAGGCTGTGAAGGCGCGCATACGCGCTGCTCAGCGCTTTGCGAGATGAATGACGTTAAACTCAGGGATTTTTCCTTTGAGGAAAGACCATCAGACTCGCCCTTTGTTGAAAAAATCTGGCGTACCCAGAATGAACAGGATGCCGCTTTCATCTCACTTGCCGCCAGCCACTGGGAGATGGTAGTGACAAAATACGGCGGCAGCACAAGCTTTACGATGCGCGGGCCGGAGACCAGGGCAACCCCAGTTGACTGCCCTGCGGGTTGTGAATTTTTTGGAATCGTGTTTAAGCTGGGTACGTTTATGCCGCATTTGCCTGTCAGCCAACTGCTGGACAGAAACGATGTGACGCTTCCCGAAGCGACGAGGCAGTCCTTCTGGCTGCTGGGGTCTGCATGGCAGCTACCGACTTTTGATAATGCTGACACCTTTATCAACCGGCTGATGAGTGAAGGCCTGCTGGTGCATGATGGCATAGTGAATGATGTATTGCAGGAGCAGCCGCATGATCTGTCGGTCCGCACGGTGCGTCGTCGCTTCCTGCGCGCTACCGGCCTGACCCCCGGTACTATCCGGCAGATTGAACGTGCCCGACTGGCGCTGATGCTCCTGCAACAAGGGGTATCCATACTCGACACGGTTTATGAGGCGGGTTATTTCGACCAGCCGCATCTAACCCGATCGCTAAAGCATCTGGCGGGGCAGACACCTGCACAATTTGTCGCTGCGAACAACCCCTGAACCCATGTCCCTTTTATACAAGACTGATCCCTCTTCCTGAGTTATGCTGGTTCTATTGATCACTCAGTACAAAAGGGATAATCACCATGCGCAAAGTAATCGTATCCACCTATATGTCGCTGGATGGTGTCATCGAGAACCCCATGTGGACCATGCCTTACTGGAATGAGGAAATTGCGAAATTTCAGCATTACGATCTCTTTGGCAGTGACGCGCTGCTGCTGGGGCGTGAGACGTATGAGGGCTTTGCGGAAGCCTGGGCACCACGTGCCGGAGCCGATGAGTTTGCCGATCGTATAAACAACCTGCCTAAATATGTGGCTTCCAGAACTCTGCAAACGGCGGAGTGGAATGCCACGATCATCCAGGGCGATGTCCCTGAAGCGGTGGCCCGACTGAAGGAACAGCCCGGTCAGAACATTCTGAAATATGGTGGTGGGCCGCTGCTGGACACACTGATACAGCATAAGCTTCTGGACGAACTTCACCTTCTGGTGTACCCGGTGGTGGTGGGGAGTGGAACACGCTGCTTCCAGGATGGGAGTGAGGCCAAACTGAAGCTCATGGACTCGAAAGCTTTCAGTTCAGGGGTTGTGGCGCTCATCTACCAGCTCGACGACAAAGCCTAAGCGCCGCTTCGCGCCAACCTGCTCAGACTGCCCACTGGTGATTTCATGCGGGGGGCAGTTTTTGCATTTTCATTCTCACCAGTCTATCCACTTTTCCCTAACACACTTATACTTCATTGTCCACCATCTGAAGCGCTCTGGCCGCTATCTGGCGGATGATGTGGCGCAGTTCAGCGGTGTGGATGATCTGCACCGGGAAATCCGCAGTGAGCAGGACATGGGCAATCCATTCCAACTGGTTGGCCGCGCTGCGGAAGATCACACCCTGCGCTGAGGGTTCTAAGGTCCCCATTATTGGAGAAATAAGCTGCTGCGCCTGCTCCATCGAGGTCTTCATCAGTACTTCGACCTGCTCCATGCCTGACCCCGAAGCGATTGAATTGAGCACATATTCCAAAACATCGAAATCCTGGGGTCGTGTAAACGACTGCTCCAAAGGCTCAAGCATGGAGATACGATCCAGGCGGAATGTACGTAAGTCCTGGCGCAGATGGCAGTAACCGGCTGTATACCAGTAGCCGATGTTAAACAGGATCCCATAGGGTTCAAATGTGCGTTCTGATTCGTCGCCCTGCCATGAACGGTAACGCAGGTAGACTTGCTGGTGCTGGTGAACCGCCATGCTAAGCATCGCCACAAAGTCATTATGGAACAGGGTGGGCGAGAGGGAGACATTAAACGCGATCGCTTCCTGCAATCCTCTGACCTGATAAAAGAGTTTTTCAGGCATCACCCGTTCTGTTTTCGCCAGCGCGCCTTCTACCGCAGCCACATCGACAGGAAACCGAAACTCACGAATGGCAAGCAGGCCCAGTGTCAGGGCGACAGCCTCGGCATCTGTGAACATGAGCGGTGGCAGCTTGTATCCGCGTTGTAACTGATAACCTCCATAAGGGCCACGTTCCGCTTCAACAGGAATGCCCATGTCCTGTAACGTGGTGACATAACGCCGGACGGTGCGGGTATCCACCTCCAGCCGCCGTGCAATCTCCGAACCGCTGATGTGTTTGTATGATTGTAAAAGCTCCAGCACGGTCAACAGGCGAGAAGTGGGCGAGTACATTTATAAGACCTCCTCTAATCAGGGCGAATTCTGTCCTGATCCACTTTTATAATCAAGTAGAAATGGGATTTAATCAAGGAGGGCATATGAAAATTCTGGTCACAGGTGCAACGGGAACCGTGGGTCGGCACCTGGTTGAACAACTCAGCCAGGCACGACATCAGGTGCGCGCGCTAACACGCAACCCGACAAAAGCAAACTTCCCTGAAGGGGTCGAAGTAATCGCAGGTGACCTTACGCGGCCGACTACGCTTGGGCCAGCATTGGAGGGCGTAACTGCCCTGCACCTGATTAACTTCAGCGGGGATGATTACAAATTATTAGACACAGGGAATGAAATCGTCACTATGGCGGAGGAGGCCGGAGTACAACGGGTCACAGTTTTGCTGGGTGGCGAAAAAGGCTCTCTCGAACATGCTATAGAAGCCAGTTCGCTGGCCTGGACATTTCTTCAACCTGTAGAGTTCATGTCGAATGCTCTTGACTTCGTGGCATCTGTTCGCGTTGATGGTGTAGTCCGGCAGGCATTTGGCAGCCGCAAAAGCGCCATGGTGCACGAAGCGGACATCGCTGCTGTTGCGGCGGTGGCATTAACCGAGGATGGCCACGCGGGTAAAACCTACACTATTACAGGGCCAGAGGTACTTACACCACCTGAAATGGCGAGGATTATCGGCGAAACTATCGGACGTGACATCAAATTTATCGAACTTAGCGAAAGGCAGGCACGGGAACAGTGGCAAGCGGAAGGCTATCCGCAGGAGGTTATCGAGTTTTTCGTGTGGGTGTACGGTAATACACCACCAGAGGGTTACACCGTAGTGCCGACAGTCGAGCAGGTTACAGGATGCTCAGCACGTACCTTTGCTCAGTGGGTTACTGAAAGCGCACATCATTTTTATACATAAGTGCCATCATTGGCGTGGGGCAGGGCTGACTCTGCCCTATTCTTTCTGTAGCCACAAAGGATCACCATGATGATACCGAATATTGCTGTTCAACGACTCTATAACCAGCGCCTGGAGGGACAGAAATTTCAAACACCCGAAGCGGTGGTCGCGTGGTTGGGCGCAGTCCAGGCACAGGAATATGCTCTTGCAAAATGGGCACTGGGGCTGCGCATGGAAAGCGCGACGGAGGATGTAATCGAACAGGCACTGGCGGTAGGGGCAATCCTGCGTACACATATGATGCGTCCCACATGGCACTTTGTTACCCCGGTGGATATTCGCTGGATATTAGAACTGACTGCCCCGCGTGTGCATCAGGTCAATGCTTATATGTATCGCCAGCTTGAACTTGATGATACACTGCTCCGACGCAGCAGTGCCATCATCGCCAGGGCACTAGAAGGTGGTAAACACCTGATGCGGGCAGAGCTGGGCGGGGTACTGGCAGAAAACGGGATTGATAACACCCATGGACTCCGGCTTGGTTATATCGTGCATTACGCAGAGTTGGAAGGCATTATATGCAGCGGGGCGAGACGAGGTAAGCAGCACACTTACGCGCTAATTGATGAGCGTGCGCCTGATGCCCGGCGGCTGGCACGTGAGGAAGCATTGGCTGAGCTTACGCTGCGCTTCTTTACCAGTCATGGGCCGGCTACCGTGAAGGATTTCTCCTGGTGGTCCGGGTTAACGACGGCGGATGTCAGGGCTGGCCTTGCTATGCTCGATCATCAGCTCAACCACGAAGTGATTGGTGAGCAAACCTACTGGTTTTCGTCATCGATGTCCCCCGCCGAGAAGCCACCGATGACGGGTCATTTGCTGCCAGTCTACGATGAATATACTATCGCGTACAAAAATCAGACCAACGTTCTTGATCCGAAGTATCTCGAGCTTGCATCAGGTGATCTTTATACCTCATCGTTTGTGGTGAATGGGGAGATCGTCGGCATGTGGCGACGGACGTTCAGCAAAAAGTCGGTGGTCATTGAACTGGTGGCGTTTCGACCCTTCAGCGCTGCTGAGAATGACGCTTTCATCGCTGCCGCTCACCGCTTTGGAGCGTTCCTGGGGATGCCGGTGGTGCTGCCGTGAATTCTTTCACCTGATGGCCTTGTTATCCAGTAGTTCAATATCCTCAGCTCCCGCGCGGCCTCCGCCTCATTGTCGCTGACATGCCATGCAAATCTCAATTACTCGTTAGGCGCATTCTATTCCGTTGCCCATAGAAGCTCATTGTATTTTCGGGACATGATTGTATAAAATATTCATCATACTATATCGGAAATTTTATAGTCTTCACGATGGGATTTGTTTTATGAGCTTTTATCAGGTTTCTATGCCTAGTTTACGTGATAACGTAGTCGAGCAAATTCGCCAGGCTATCATTGAAGGTCACCTGAGACCGAACGATCATATTGTGGAGGCCTTACTCACGGAACAGATGGGAGTCAGCCGAACTCCGGTGCGGGAGGCGTTGATTTTGCTCGAACGTGAAGGGCTGGTTATCGCATATCCGAATCGCGGTTTTTATGTGCGTGAGTTTACCGCTACTGATGTTGACCATATTTTCTCTATACGTGTGGTACTGGAGAATTATGCTGCCGAAAGAAACCTCGAAACTTTCACCCAGGAAGACTTCGAGCAGCTTGATGGGATGATCGAACAACAACGGCTTGCGATTCTGGATAATGATTTTAAGCGTGTACGCAGTATCGACATGAATTTTCACCGTTATATCGTCAGTCACAGCCAACATCCACTGCTGATACGCAACTGGACGGAACTGGTTGCGCAGATCGCCGCTCTGCTGTACCTGCGGGCTGAATCTGTGGTTTATAATGAAATGCTGGCGATCGGCGATCATAAGAGGATCGTTGAGGGTTATAAATCGCGCGACCTGAATGCTGTGCAGCATGCCAATCGGGAGATTAATTATCGGGTGTCTGCTGAATGTGTGCTGGCGATTCGGAAATTAACAGAGCCATAGAGCATGTTGATGCGCCCTGCGGGTATGGGACCGGGTTTTGAACTGTCTGAGCGCTAGGCCAATGAAGCAAATAAGTCGATCACATTGCCATCAGGGTCTTCAATCTGGGCATAGCGCTGCCCCCAGAGGGCATCAAAAGGTGCTTTATAGGCATGATAACCCATTCCGGTCAGCCGGTGAAAGAGTGTATCGACGGCATCGGGATTATCGCACAGGAACGCTAACCCGATACGATGGCTTCCGGTGGCTGGCTGCCATTCAGGATCAAAACTGCGGATGATTTCATGCGTATCCCAGGCAATCCGCAATCCATTCGGCAGAACATGCTCGACATGCCCCTCCTGATCCATCTCAGCGGGAATTTCCCAACCCAGGAGCCGATAAAAGGCCAGTGCGGCAGGCATATCCCGAACAATGATGCCAACTAAATCCAACTTGGGGTTCATCGGTAAGTCTCCCTGATTTTTAAGCAGTTTAACACAGTATGGGACTGGTCGTGTACAATCAAAAGGGCAGCCTGTTAAATCCTGTAGGTGTTCAATTCGTTTTCTCGCTCGCACCAGTTGGGGAGGTAGGCACTCATCATCTTCCTGAACTCCGCGCCATGATTAAATACCCGCAGATGTACCAGTTCATGTACTACCACGTACTCAGCCAGGTGATACGGCAGCCATGTCAGCGCGGTGTTAAGCGTAATATTATCCCGGTTGGAACATGATCCCCATTTGCGCTGCATTGGGCGCAGGGTAACTCGCTTAGGCTGTAAGCCCATCTTCATCGCCCACACATTTACCAGCGCACGGATTTCGTCTGCGCTGGTCTGCTCCGGTGGTGTTTCAGGGATTTTGTCGGCCAGCTTTTTCAAGCCTTCTTCGATAAACTGACGCACCTGACGGCTGTCTTTCTTCAACCACAGCGGCACATAGACTTCGATGCCGCCGCGTGTGGCGCGCATCATCAGGCTGGCACGGTTCTGGTGGCGGATTTTGATGTCGGGTGGCATTCGCTCACCTTTTTGTGCTATGACGATAATACCAGAACAGGAAAGCTGCCTGAACACCAATGATGACTGGTAAAATGACTGCCGCGAGGTTTTCCTCACTGCCTTCCTCTGGCATCAGCCCGGCTAACCCCACCAGCGCACAAGGTGTTACCAGTAACACCATTGCCGCCAGTACCAGCCAGCGCGC
>JBGSXK010000682.1:0-2748 GCA_041751455.1 Anaerolineae bacterium | reverse complement strand
AACTTCCATGAAATTCCCATTAACCGCTCGGTGGCCGAGGTTTCCAACAACCAGCGCGATGGTTATCACCGGCAGACGATCAATAAAGGCCGCACAAGTTACTTTCCGAACAGCCTGGGGGGTGGCTGCCCCATGACCGCGCCACAGAGCGCGGGCGGTTATGTGCATTATCAGGAGAAGGTTGACGGACATAAAATTCGGGAGCGGAGCGACAGCTTCAAAGACCATTACAGCCAGGCAACGCTGTTCTGGAACAGCATGAGTGCGCCGGAAAAACAGCACATTATTGATGCTTTTCACTTTGAGCTGGGCAAGGTGGACAGCAAGCAGGTACGGGAACGGATGGTGGGGCATCTTGGAGTCATCAATGAGCATCTGGCTAAGGAAGTCGCCAAAGGAATTGGTGTCTCTCAGTCTATGGTATACATGCCCCCCGAGACTGATAGCAAAGCGCCGCCTGCCAACAAGCGGCAGGTGGATCGCTCGGATGCGTTAAGCATCCTGGACGAGCGCAGCGACACCATTCAGAGCCGACGTGTCGCCATTCTGGCCGCCGATGGGGTGGATGGCAGCAGCATTACCCAGATCAGGCAGGCGCTGGAAGCCGCAGGCGCGCAAACTGAGATTGTCTCGAAATACAAGGGCAGTCTGCAAAGCGTGAACGGAGATGATGTTGAGGTGGACAAGAATTATGTCACCACCGGATCCATTATGTATGACGCGGTATTTGTCCCCGGCGGGCGGGAAAACGTCGAAGCCCTCAGGACTCAGGGTGAGGCCATTCATTTTATCAATGAGGCTTTCAAACACTGCAAGGCCATCGGGGCAGTGGCAGAGGGCGTAAATCTGCTGGCTGAAGGCCAGTTGAAAGCTATTCGTCTGGCTGGAGTGCAGGGTGAGAATACCTCTGTATCAGATCAGGGCATCGTGACGACCAGCGATAGCACACAACTGGACTCATTCATTGACGAGTTCATCAGGGCTATTGCCCAGCATCGCCACTGGGAACGTGAATCGCTGAAAGATACCGTGCCTGCCTGATGGCGCTGTCACCACAAAGCAGGGGCGATTCCGGGAAAGTAGGGATCGCCCCTGGATGAAGATTATGCTAGTTCCAGCGCTTTCTGGTCAATCGTGCCGCGTGCCATCTCGATGAAATCAATGACAGGCATCGCGCCAAGGTCGTCCTCTGTGCGCAGCCGAACGGAGACTGTGCCGCTTTCGGCCTCGCGCCCGCCCACCACCAGCATGTATGGGATTTTGCGAAGCTGCGCGCTGCGTATTTTGGCGTTCATGCGCTCGCCGCTGTCGTCCAGTTCCACCCGGATACCTGCGAGGCGTAGCTGCTTGCGCACCTGCTGGGCATAATCCGCCTGCTTCTGGCTGATGGGGATGACCACCGCCTGCACAGGCGCGATCCACACGGGCAGCGCCCCCGCCGTGTGTTCGATCAGCAGGCCGATGAAGCGTTCCAGAGAACCGTAAATCACATGATGGATGACCACAGGCTGCTTTTGCGTGCCGTCTGCCGCAGTGTATTTACAGTCGAAGCGGCGCGGAAGCTGGAAATCGAGCTGAATGGTGCCCATCTGCCAGTCGCGTTTCATCGCGTCCTGCATCACGATGTCCACTTTGGGGCCATAGAACGCCCCATCGCCCACTTCTACCTGATAATTCCCTGCCCCGGCGTGCTGGTCGAGAATACGGCGTAGATAACCCTCGGCCTTCTCCCATGTCTCGATGTCGCCCACGAAATCCGCCGGGCGCGTGCCCAGCCGGAAGTGATAGGACAGGCCAAAGATGCTGTAAAAGCGCTCGGTCAGGTCGAAGATGCGGGCGTATTCCTCTTCGATCTGGTCTTCCGTGACGAAGATGTGCGCATCGTCCTGCTTGAACTCCTGCACCCGCAGCAGGCCGTGTAATGTGCCGGAACGCTCATGACGGTGCAGCGTATCACTGTCGGACAGGCGCAGCGGCAGATCACGGTAGCTGCGTGTCTTCAGGTTGTAGACGATCATCGCATTAGGGCAGTTCATCGGCTTCAGGCAGTAGGTCGTATGCTCATTGACCGGAATCAGAAACATATCCTCGCGGTAATGTTCCCAGTGGCCGGAGATTTCATACAGCCGCCGCTCATTGACCAGCGGTGACAGGATTTCCTGATAACCGCGCATTTCGTGTTCCTCGCGCCAGAAAGCCAGAAGCTGATTAAGCAGCGTCGTGCCATTAGGCAGCCAGTAGGGCATCCCCGGCGCGGTGGGGTCCAGATGGAACAGTTCCAGCTCACGCCCCAGCCGTCGATGATCGCGCTTTTCGGCCTGCTCGCGCAGCTCAAGATACTCTTCCAATTCTTCGGCGCTGCGCCAGGCCGTGCCATAGACGCGCTGAAGCATCGGCTGGTTTTCGTCGCCGCGCCAGTAGGCCCCGGCCACGTTCAGCAGTTTGAGTGCGTCCGGGTTAATCTCACCCGTATGCGCGACATGCGGCCCCCGGCACAGGTCAGTCAATGTGTCCTGCGTATAAACCGAGATCACAGGCGCTTCGTCTACCGGGTTGCCATTTTCATCCAGCCCGCCCTGTTCCAGCCCGGCGATCAGTTCCAGCTTATAGGGCTGGTCGGCAAACAGGCCTCTGGCTTCCTCAGCGCTGACCACACGCGCGCTGAATGGATGTGCGCCGCCAATGATGGCGCGCATTCGTATCTCGATGGTTTCGAGGTCTTCCGGCGTGAGCGGACGAGGCAGGTCG
>JBGSXK010000681.1:0-18880 GCA_041751455.1 Anaerolineae bacterium | reverse complement strand
CTATAATCAGAGATATTCAATATGTTTAACTTATACAGAGAAGGACAGGTAACGTTGACAACGCCGATCCTGGTTGGGGATATTGCCCAATATGAGGGGCAGGTAGTGACTGTGCGCGGTTGGGTCTATGATCGCACGGATAAGGGCCGCCTGCAATTTATCAAACTGCGCGATGGCAGCGGCATTGTGCAGTGTGTGGCCTTCAAAAAAGAGATGGACGAGGCCCAGTTTGAGATCGCCAGCAAGTTGTTGCAGGAGTCTTCGGTCAGTATCACCGGGACGGTACGCAAGGATGACCGCGCACCTGGTTATCCCGGCGGCTATGAGATCGGGATCACCGGGCTGGAACTGATCCAGATGGCCGAGGAGTACCCCATCACGCCCAAAGATCATGGCACCGAATTCCTGATGGACAACCGCCATCTGTGGGTGCGCTCTAACCGTCAATGGGCGATCCTGCGCATCCGTGCCACAATCGTTAATGCCATGCGCAACTGGCTGGACGATCATGGCTACCTGCTGGTGGATACACCCATCATCACCCCGGCGGCGGGTGAGGAAACCACGACACTGTTCGAGATTGATTATTTTGGCGAGCCAGCCTATCTGGCGCAGACCGGGCAGCTCTACAACGAGGCGAACATGGCCGCCTTTGGCAAGGTCTACTGCTTTGGCCCTACCTTCCGCGCGGAAAAATCCAAGACGCGCCGTCACCTGATGGAGTTCTGGATGCTGGAGCCGGAGATGGCCTTCTTCAACCTGGAAGACCTGATGGATATGGAGGAGCAGTTTGTCAGCCATGTTGTCCGGCAGGTGCTGGAAAAGCACCGCCCGGAACTGGAGATTATCGAACGCGATATTACCCGCCTGGAACAGATTACCGCGCCGTTTGCGCGTATCAGCTATGATGAGGCAGTAGAGCGCCTGCAAAAACTGGCTGACGAAACCGATGACCCGGAGCAGAAAGCTCTGCTCAAAATCGAATGGGGAGAGGACTTCGGCAGCCCGCATGAAACAGCCATCGCCGGGATGTTCGACAAGCCTGTGTTTGTCTACCACTATCCCACGGCGGTCAAGGCATTTTATATGCAGCCGGTCGAGGGGCGGCCAGAGGTTTGTCGCAGTGTGGACCTGCTTGCGCCGGAAGGTTACGGCGAGATCACAGGGGGCAGTGAGCGCATTTACGATCAGGCACTGCTGGAAGAACGGGTCGCCCACATCGGCATCCCGCGTGAGGCATATGCCTGGTATCTCGACCTGCGGCGTTTTGGTAGCGTGCCTCATGCAGGCTTTGGTATCGGCCTGGAGCGCACCGTCGCCTGGATTTGCGGCCTGCCTCATATCCGCGAGACCATTCCCTATGCGCGTATGTTGAATCGCAATTATCCTTAGGTCAGGTGATTAATCCGATCTGACGCTGGCAGCCGAAACCTGCCAGCGTTTTTTATAACCCCATATTCCTGCTGTGACTATTCCCCACACCAGCCACAAACCTATACCCAGCGGCAGCAGTGCACTGCGCCAGAAAGGGCGATAGTCGAAAATTACGGTGCTGCGGCCAGCAGGCACCTGTACCGCACGAAACATTACATCCGCCCGGTAAATAGCTTCTGGCGTGGCATTCACACTGGCCTGCCAGCCGGGATAAAACGCATCCGTCAGCAGCAGGTAGCCCGGCACGGCGGCCTCCACGTCGATCTCAACGCGCTCTGCTGTATAGTAGGTGATAGTGGCCTGTGACTCGCCTGCCTGACCTGTGTTTGCAGTGAGGGTGGCAGGTGTGACACTGGTGTTGAGAATCACAGTTTGCTCCGGGTCGAAATGCTGCGCCTGCATCATTTGCAGCGCGTTTTCCGTCCCCATGTCATGGTCGGGCAGGATATGCGCCTCATGCACGACGAAGGCCCGTGGCAGGACTGCCTGGTTTTCGTAGAGTTTAATATCACTGGAAAGTACACGCGGCCAGTCCTCAGGTGCAAGCTGCACAAAATCCCCGGTGCGGGTATCAACCAGCGTCAGCGCATGGAGCAGGGCAGGCGCGTCCGTACGAATGCGGATATGCTGTGGGGTCACGGCTGCATCCAGCATGAAGCGCGCACGGGTGAAACTCTCGATCAGGGTGCCCTGATCAGAGTCTTCAAGCGCAGTTTCTGCCGGGTCTTCGCTGTGGCTGATGATGACTTGTAACAGGGGGGCTGTGTCGTGCCCTGTGCTGTACAGCACATCCAGCGCGTTAGCCTCAAACCCTGGCAGTCTGCCGAGCGTGTAATCTGCCTCTACCGCCAGCGGAATCGTAAACTGTGTATCGTAGGCTACGCCCTCATGCCACAGATCATAGACTTTATCGGTGATGAGATAACGGGTGTTGGTCAGATTGAGCCAGCGCGCAGGTGGCATACAAGCGCCGCGACACCCCGGTTTCGCCAGGATTTCGCGCAGACGTCCATCCACTGTGCGCATATTGCCGTTGGGCAGCAGCAGCGAGGTGAACGCGGTGTAATGGGCGGTTGGCAGCAGCCCACCATCGAAACCATCTATCGTGGGGATGCCGTAGATCAGCGGCAGATTGGCCGCCAGCACTTCTTTCATTTTAGTATCGACCAGCGCCAGCCGGATTTCCTGTTCAGAGAGGCCGTAATGATGATAACGCGCTCCCAATGTCGCTTTGTCGCCAGGGTCGAAAAACAGCCCGCTGATGCTGAGGATGCGCCCCGGCGGGGTTTGTGTCTGTTGATAGACATGGAGTTGGTACGTGGTGAAGCGCGGCAGCGTGTAAGTGTCTGGAGTGACCAGCAGATTATAGGGCAGGATAGCGGCGGCCAGAAACAGCTCGGCCACCAGTGCGCCCACCAGCAGCGGCGTACTGATGCGTCGCCACAGCGCTAAGCCTGCCAGCAGCACCATGAGCGCCACCCCCCATCCCGCCCATGTGATGCTGGTGGGTGCGGCTGGCCCCATCACCTCCTGTGGCGCGTAGATGGCCAGCAGGCTCGCCACCGCCAGCCCACCTGTGACGGCGATCACAGCGCTGTATAAACGCCAGCGTCGTAATGGGGGCGCAGCCAGCAGCGCCTGTAAACCCATACCTGCCAGCAGCGCTCCGCCGAGCGCGTACAGCGCCAGCCAGCGCGCCGGAACACGGAAAAAATTAAAGCCGGGCAGCCCGGCCAGCGGCCAGTACAGCGGGTTGAATTCGCCCAGTGCCAGAAACAGGCCTGCCACGCCGAGCGCCAGCCAGGGCGCGCGTGGTGGCTGATTTCTGCCTCGTGTGAACAGGCCGACCAGCGCCAGCCCCAGGCCAATGACCCCTGCATAGGCGATGTACTCCGCGAATACGAAGCTGTCGTAGCTGGGCAGCATCCCGCGCCCGATCAGCAGTGGGTTGAGCGAGAACGCTGTCGCTTCGTTAGGGTTCAACCCGCCACGCCGGTTTGACAGGCTGTTGAGTTCCATGGTTGGGATCAACTGCGGCGCGGCCAGCATCAGCCCGATAAAGGCAGCTGTCGCCAGGATGAGCAGCGGGTGTACCATAAGCAGAGCACGAGTGATCATGATTTTCCATGGCCTCAGCCTCTGGCCTTCACTCGCACTGATGGACGAAGGAACCAGGACGAGGGGTATTACCTCTGTCAGTCCATACACCGCCAGCCCTACCAGCCCGATGAACACCGTCTGCGTGTGCCCGGTAAAAAATTGCAGAGCAATGATCGCTGCCAGCAGTGGAATAAAATGCCCCGGCGCGCGCTGGGCACGACGGTAGAGCAGGAACAGCCAGGGCAGCCACGCCAACCCCTGAAGCTGGTTGATCTGCTCGATATGCGCGCTCAGATAGCCGCCCAATCCGAAAATTACCGCCGCCGCCAATGGCGGAAGTGTCCCACGCCAGCCAGACGTATGAGGCAGCACCGCACACGCCAGCAGATAGGTTCCCACCAGTGCCAGATAGACATGAAGCAGAATGCTGATACGGATGCCATCTGGTGGTGAAAGCGGCGCAAGCGGCCAGTTGAGAGGGTAGAACGTGCCCAACTGCGAATTCGCCAGCAGCGGCGCGCCCATGAACAGGTCGGGGGTCCACAGGGGCAGTTGCCCGGCCAGCAGCGCACTATTGCGCGCGTGCCAGTAGGGATAGAAGTAGGCGTACGTATCCCCACGTGCCAGAATATGATCGGTGAAGGCCAGCCCGTGAAAGAAAAACAGTGTCAGCCCCAGCAACGCCAGCGGCGGCCACAGGGTGCTCAGGCGTGTGTGCAAGTTTGAGTATCTCCGGTTGCCCATCGCGCCGGGGATGTTAGCACAGACAGCGGACAGTGAGAAGTGATGAGTGCTGAATCATGAGCGGGCTGTGCCTTTGCAGGTTAAAGGTGGCGGGCGATTTCGTCTTCCATGAACATGACGGCCTCAGCTAGTGTGTCCGCATCAAACGCCAGTTTTGCCCCGGCCGCAGCGTATAATTCCGGCAGTGTCCTCGTGCCGCCTGATGCCAGCGCACGGCGGTAATCCGCCACCGCTCGTGCCGGGTCATGACGCGTGCGCAGGGCGATCTGCACCGCGCCCAACTGCGCCAGTCCGTAATCGATATAATAAAACGGCACCTGATGAATGTGCAGCTTCATACGCCACCCATCGGCCAGATACTTATCCAGCCCTGACCAATTTACCCCACGCATGAAACGCGCCCATAACTGGCTCCACTGCGCATCGCAGTGAGCCGGATCGCGTGCGGCCTCATGATGGGTATAGGCCCAGTGCTGGAAGGCATCCACCACCGCCACGTATGGCCAGAAGCACAGCATGGTTTCCAGATGCTGCACACGGGCACGGGCGGCATCAGCCTCGTTGTAAAATCCAGCTTCGGCCAGAAAGGGCGCTCCGAGCAGTTCCAGTGTTGTGGAAGCGACCTCGTGAAATTCCGTACCGATCTCTAGTTGCTGATGATAGGGCAGGTGCGCGCATTCATAAACGTGAAAGGCGTGGCCGCATTCATGAAGCAGCGTCATCAGGTCTTCGTGTGTCCCCACCACATTCATAAATACGAAAGGCTGTTTTTGCACGTAAAACCCGGCACAGTAAGCGCTCGGCATCTTGCCCTTGCGGTTATCGAGGTCGAGACAGCCCGCATCCCGCATCTGCTGGAAGTAGCCATGCAGCGCGGGGTCAATCCACTGGAAGACATGCGCGGCCTTGTCCTGCAGTTCACTGCTGGTGGTGAAAGGTTGCAGCGCAGGCTTACCCTGTGGATCAGCTTCGACATCCCACGGGCGCAGGCTGTCCACGCCCATCAATTCACATCTACGGGTGTGGATGCGCTCCACCGCCGGGACAACCACCTGCTCAATCGCATCGTGAAAATGAGCACAATCATCAGGTGTGTAATCCAGCCGTAAAAGCTGCCGCCAGCGGTATTCGCGGTAATTTGCCAGCCCGGCATTGGCCGCCAGTTGCCCACGTAAGTCCATGAACTGCCCCCACAGCGCATTGATCGCGTCACGATCCTGCGCCTGCCGTTCCGCCGTAGCACGCCAGGCCTGTTCGCGCAGACCACGATCAGGATGCAGTTGCAGCGGGTACAACTGCACGAGGGTCTTTTCCTCGCCTTCCCACACCACCGTTTGCAGGCTCTTGATGCGATCATACTCTGCCGAAAGCGCCTGCTCCCGGTTGAGCAGGGGCAGGTTCTCTGCGCGGAACAAATCGGCTTCCACCCGCATGTTACGCAGGGGCACGGCAAAATCCTGCGGCTGCAAGCCGCTTGCCAGCAGCTTATGCTTAAGTTTTTGCTCAGCGGCCTTCGCCGGGGTTTGCAGCTTTTCGAGGAAATCGTTGAAGCGCTGCTCGACATCGCTGCGAGTGGTATCGAGCGTGGTATCCACCCACAAACGCCAGTAGGTTTCATCCAGCAGTTTGCCCAGTCGTGCCCAATCCGTCAGCCAGCTTTGCAATGTGGCGGGGATCAGTGGGCGAGCGGCCAGTTCATCATAATACGGCTCCAGCCTTGCCCAATCCCACGTGATCAGCGTGTAGGCATGGGTCGGGAGCGTATCGAAGTTTGGCATGGTTGTGCTCCTTAACGCAGGGTGATGATTTCCAGTTGAACCATATCACTCGGTTGGCCGTTTGCCTGCCAGACCCCCACCACACGCTCACCTGTCGCCCAATCATAGAGAATAACGTTAAAAGTGTATTCGCCTGCTGGCAAACTATCCAGCGGGATCACTGTAGTGTGACAGCTAAAGGCCGCAGCAGGCAGCGGAGTATCTGCCTGGGCGGCGGATTGACCCTCGGTATCCAGCACATGCCACGACACAGAATAAGTGCTGGCCGGAATCTCTGGCGGTACACGCCACGCGGCCAGCACCACCAGAGCATTATCTACCCGCTGCTCAAGCTCGTAATGCAGCACCGCCGCGCCATTCTCATAGTTTATCACCGGCACAGCATCTGGCGCTGGGGCACAACATGCCGCTGACCGGGCATAGAGCGCCAGCCTCAGATCAGGGTAATCCAGCGCGACCCGGCACTGAACGAACTCATCTGCCAGCAGCGATTGAAACACTTCCTGCCGGAAACCCGCGGGGATATTCTGCTCCGTGCCAAACCAGACACGCGAATGATCAACAAGAAACGCACTGGCATGTTCCTTATAGGTATCCTGCTCTCCGGGGAGCCAGTCTGACATGGCAAACGTTACAGGCAGTGGACTCATATAATACTCAAATGTCCCGGAAAGCGCCCAGGATTGCAGCGGCGCATCAAATACCACTACATCCTCAACACTGGCTTCACGAGCAATGATCTGTGCCAATTCGTTCAGGGGCAGATGGGGACGGAAAAACGCCAGATGTGCATCACGGAAGATATAATCATTAAAATCCGGGGTCACGCTGTGATAGATGCCAGCCCCGCCCCATATAACGATAATGGCAAGTGCGGCCAGCCGGGTACGGGATGCCTGCCACAGCCAGACCAGACCGCTACCCAGCAGCAGCGCCAGCAGCGGCCACAGCATCAGAATATGACGTAAATGCTTGATAAACGGCACTATAATGTTTAGCACCAGTGCAAAAGCCAGCACAAACAGGGTGATAAACCAGATAAACCGCAGCCCTCGGCTTGTAGGCGCGATCCATGCAGCCGGGATTAGCAGCAGCGCCAGTGGCACAACCCCATTGGTAAAACCATAGAGCATGAACATGGTGAGTTCCTCGGTGCTCAGGTTAAGCTGACGCCACCAGCTATCACCTGTAAATACAGTTCGCACGGCTGAAAACACCGCAGAGAACATGTAGGGCAGGAAGATCAGCCCTGCTGCACCTGTTAAACCAATTATAAGCCACCAGCGGCGATTTTTGGGTATAAACAGCAGGTGATACACACCCAGTGGGACGATCACGATGGCGGCAAAGTAATTCGTATACAGCAGAGCTGCCACTGCTCCCACAAACAACAGCACGGCCGCCGGGCGCAGCAGCCGCATGTGGATGAGATGCCAGTAACTCCATACACAGCAGATCACCAGCAGTACATAAAGTGCATAAGCCCGCAGTTCATGGAAGTACCAGATGAAGAAGGCCGACAGCCCCAGGATAAACGCGGCAGCCAGCCCGGTTTGCCGATTGACCAGGGTATGACCCAGGCGGTAACTGAAAGCTACCGCCAGCAGCCCAATGAAAAGCGACAGCGCCCGCACCGCAAAGACTGACCAGCCTGCGACCTGCCCCCATGCCGCCAGTGCCAGGTGATAGGCAGGTGCATCCCACGGGCTTTCCTCGATCAGCCGTTGCAATACACCCTGTGGGGACAGCGGCCCGAACTGCGCACCCCCTGCGAAGCGCAATGAGAGCAGTTCATCCCACCACAACATATCCGCAGTCAGCATCCGCGCCCCCAGCCAGGCCGTCAGCAGTAAAAGCAACACCATTAATGCCAGATCAATGGATTTCACTTGCATAGAGTTATTACATCCACTGTTTATTTGTAAAGTTTAATATTACAAATGAAAGTGGATTTGAGGTATCCTGACTTTCCTGAAGTCTGGCCGGGGTTTAATCCTGTGATAGGCCGATGGACTCCTGTAGCCTTAATCCAGGTGGAAGACTTCTTCCAGCGCCATCATACTCTCATCGGCGTGCTGACCATCCAGCGCCTCAAAAAACGGAGCCATGTCTGTTTGCCAGCGTTCGTTGACCTCGCGCTCGGCCATGCCTGCCTTGGCCGCCTCGAAATCCGGCGTTTCCAGGTAGCCGATCAGCAGGCCGTCCTCGCGCAGGAACAGCGAATAATTGTGCCACCCGGTTTCGCGCAGGGCTTGCAGCATGTCCGGCCACACTTCCGCGTGACGGCGTTTGTATTCTTCCAGCTTATCTTTTTTAACCCGTAATAAAAAACATACGCGCTGCATAAATCATCTCCTGATGGATTGCATCTTTATTGATAGGTGCATAAAGTAATTTTACCGTGCACCGGCTGCCTGCAAACAGGCCTGCATGTGCCCGCGTGACTCGGCGGCGATGATGCAGCACTGCTCCAGCGCATAATCCTTCGCGCCGATAACCTCCAGATCAACCGGGCCTGTGTAGCCATGCTGGTGCAGCGTGCGGATATAACCCACCAGGTCAATATCGCCGCGCCCGTTGGCCTGATCTTCCGGCTTGCCCGGCCCCTGCTGGCGGCCTTTGCAATCCCGGATATGGACATGCTTCACGCGGCTGATTACTGCTGCAATCGCCTCGACCGGGTTTTCCCCGGCGCGATAGATATGGGACGGATCCATGTCAATACCGAAGGCCGGGGAGGTGATCGCTTCCATGAGGCGAAGCGTGGTGGGCGTGTTGTAGATGGCCGCGCCCACATGTGCCTTGACACACAGCGTTACACCATATTTTTCGGCCATCTCCGCCAGCTTGCCAATCGAGTCGATGGACTGCTGGAAAGTGGCTTCATCATCAGTCTTGCCGCCAGGGCCACAGTTGATAATGGGAATACCGATTTCGACAGCAGCCTGAAAGGCAGCCTCCATCTTCACCGGGTCCTGTGAGGGCTGTTCCATTGCCAGCAGTTCCAGTTCGTAAGTCTGCGCAAACTGCCTGATCTGCGACGCGACTTCCTGCCAGCGACCCAGCACCAGATGCTCGCTCATGCCATCAATTGCCGAAATTTCGATGCCATCATATCCGGCCATCTTGAAGTATCTGAACGCAGTTTCTATCTCATAACCACCAAATAACACGGAATTTGCGCCAAGTTTCATGCTGTCTCCTGAAAGTTACACCTGTTGATTACTGGCGTATATTGAACCACAAAGACGTAAAGAGTACAAAGACTTAAAGACCGGTGCAGCCTACCGCTTGACAAGGCCGCGGAAAGTTTTTACAGTGGAAAGGATATGAACACAAGTTCTATACAGATGCTATCTTAAAAGCGTAAAATACTACTGCTCATGGCGATTAATACTAAACGCTTTGTCCTGGAGTTTAGAAAGAGGCTTGTATGGCAATTATGATCGAACACCAGCAGACCGGTGGCAAACATAACGTCACCGCAGTATTGACCAATGCGCTAGCCGCACAGGGCGTGACTGCTCCGCATACCCACCAGCCCTTCAGCGAGGCGATGATCCTGGGCATCGGGGGCGGGTTGGGCGCGGGTTATATCCTGTGGGAATTTAAGGCGTATGACTCTGCCACGATGGTGCTGGGCTTTCGCAACCGCTGGAACTATAACGTCGATTATATAACCCATACCTGCCAGCGCCTGGGCGTGAATATCACCGTACAGGAAACGACCAGCAGAAAAGCGGCAGCGGAGAACCTGCAAGCTGCACTGGCACAGGGCGCACCTGCCATTGCCTGGGTGGATAAAGCGCAGTTGCCTTATCAGCAGTTACCAGAGCGCCTCATCGCGCATATCAGCCATGTAGTCGGCGTGTATGGCCTGGATGATGTCTCTGACACAGTGCTGGTGGATGATCTGGCTGATGGCCTGATTGAGATTGATGCGGAGGTCTTCGCCGCCGCGCGCGGGCGCATTTCGTCGGATAAAAACCGTGTGATGTGGCTTGAGCCTTCCGGGCAGATCGACCTGACCGCGGCCCTTCACGCCGGGCTTGCCGATTGTGTCGCGCACCTGGGACGCGACTCAGAGTCGTTCTCACTGCCCGTCTACAAAAAATGGGCAAAGATGATGACGGACAGCAAGAATAAAAAAGCCTGGCCTGTGGTCTTTAAGGAACGCAATGGGCTGTACAGTACCTTGCGTGGCATCTTCGAGGGGATCGTGCTGGACAGCACGGAAGGCGCGGCGCTGCGGGGGCTTTATGCCGACTTTCTGGACGAAGCCGCACCCATTGTCGATAAACCTGCCCTGCAAGTGGCAGCGGCGCAGTATCGTGAGGCTGCCGCGTGCTGGGACGCGCTGGCGGTCATGGTACTGCCGGAGTCTGTTCCTGCCCTGAAAGAAGCTGAAACCCTGTTGGTGCAGCGTTACGCGCTCTATCGTGAACGCAACTGGGAAGCCATGCGCCCCACCAGTGAGCGCCTGGAAGTGCTGCAACAGGAGCTGAATGGCCCACATTTCCCGCTGGATGACGCAGGCATAGACTCCCTCTTTGCTGAGATGCAAACCCAACTGGAAGCCATCTACGAGGCAGAGATGCAAGCGCTGACCACACTCACTGAGGCAATTCCATAAACCGCCAGCCTGTGGGTTGATTTCGCAACCCTGCACACAGGCTGCTTTTGATTGTTAAGCTTGTGGAATAAGGGAAGGGGGCGCTTGATGACGATTCTAAACGATTATCACCAGTTCAACGGTATCCATTGGGAGACGGGCACAGTGCGCAATGCCCTCGATTATGCGGGGGCAATCATGCCTCACAGCGGCCAGCCGCCCACCGAAGCGCTGATCTTCGGCATCAGCGGCGGGGTGCTCTTTGGTTATTTCGTATTCGAGTATGAGGGTTACGATCCGCATGTGAATATCATTACCCGTCTTTCTCCGGCGACAAGTCGCATACTGGAACGCTGGAGCATCCCACACCAGAGCAAAAGCACCACCCGTCCCGATAAAGCCGTGAAGAACCTGACCGATGTGTTGGATAGGGGCCAGCCAGCGATCGTCTGGGCAGATATGTTCAGTATGCCCTACGAGAGCAATTTCCCGGAAAATTACCCGGATGCCTATCTGATGATCTCGCTGCTGGTCTATGGTTATGATGCCGCCGCCGATGTCGTCCACATTGCCGATCGCGCCCGTGTGCCGCTGACCTGCACGACAGGTGAACTGGCCGCCGCGCGCGGACGCATCGGCAAAGACAGGCATCGACTCGTGACGCTGGCCGCGCCCGACATGGAGAAACTCCCTGCCGCAGTCGAAGCGGGCATCCGCGAGTGTATCTTCATGTTCACGGAAGACCCCGGCAAAGGCGCAGCGAACAACTGGGGACTGCGTGGTATGCAAAAGTGGGCACGGCTGCTGGTGGATGAGAAGGATAAAAAAGGCTGGCCGAAGCTGTTAGCGCCCGGTGCGCGACTGTATACCGGGCTGCTGTCTGCCATCCGTTTTAGCGAAATCTGGGGATCAGGCGGTTTTGGGTCGCGCTGGATGTATGCCGACTTTCTGGACGAAGCCAGCGCTATTCTCAACAAGTCTGTGCTCAACGAAGCCGCCGCGCAGTTCCGCGCCAGTGGTGACCTGTGGCGCGGGCTGACCCATATCCTGCTGCCCGATGATGTCCCGCTGTTGAAGGAAACCCGTGAACTCACGCTGCGCCGTGAGGCGCTGTTTATCGAGCAGGGGGCGGCTTCGCTGGCAGAGCAAATCCAGATCAACACCCGGCTGAAAGCTATCTATGCCGAGTGCAGTGCACTCTTCCCGATGAGCGAAGCGCAGATCCGTGACCAGCGCGATACATTGCGCGCTCAAGTCCTGAAAATCCATGACACCGAGCAGGCCGGGGTTGGGCTGCTACAAGTGGCTGTCGGCTAAGTGTCCTGACGGGCGACCTGAGAGATCGCCCGTCTGTCTGACAATCAACTATATCCTATACGATAGGAAATTTTAAAAAAGTCAGCGCTTGAAACTGCGCGGCTGCCGCCGCTGGTGGTTCCGTGCTGTGCCTGTCTGTGACGTGGCATTTACGGGGATCACCTGAGGATCACGCTCACGTGTGTGGCACAGGCCGCAGATGTAGCCATCATTGAGGCGATTCCAGGCTGAATGTGAACAGTGGCAGTGCTTGCAATAGGCAGTCATGATGAAATTTAAGGTCTCCTGATAATCTTAAGAATATATGTGCCTTGTGGAAGGCGATGAGTACAGCCCAAAAGCCTGTTTCCATATTTCAAACATGACTTTGGTACTATCACTATGACACAAAACACCTTACAGAGACCAAAAGTGACGAAAAAAAGCACATGCTTTTAATAGTTTTTCTATAAAGAGGCTGGCCTGAGACAACGTTTCCCGGCCAGACCGGAGGCAAATATGGGGGAATTTAACGGGTAGCAGCAAGGATACGCTCGGCGACCTCGCCCAACAACGCAGCGATATAACCCTCTGCCGGGCAACCCAATGTGTTATCCTGCACGTAATGTGTGCCATCATCCATCCAGATGACCAGCCCGGTACGTCCATAAGCATGATGCAGTACCTGCACCGCCCAGATTTCGCTGTGATGGATGTAATGATGCACATGGCTGGAAATACGTGCCGTTTCGCTCAGCCAATCATAATAGACATGATGAAAATCGGGTAAAGATGTGCCTGCTGCCCGTGCGCGGATCATGGCATAGACCAGTGCCTGGCATACGTCACGGAAACCCGCAACGGCATATTCAATCTCTTCCTCTTTTAAACCTACCTGAGGGTTAATCTCGTGCAGCTTATTACTAAAAAGCTGTTCAAGCTGCGGTAGAAAATCCATCCAGGCGCTCAGGGGTATTTCGGTAGGGATCGCGTCCAGCACGGCCTGGCGCACGATGTTCAGCTCACCGCCTGCGCGGTCCACGCGCCCCAGTCCGGTATAATCCTTAGGCTCGAACATACCGATCCCAAAGTCGCTTGGCAGTTTGTAGTGAATGCGGAACTCGCGGATAGGTGTAAACGTCTGGCGTTGATTCTCAATGAGCAGTTCCATAGGGTGCTGTACCTGTTGAAATGTTCGAAATCCTTCACTTATAATAAGCGTATATCAGACTTGTAGGAAATAACGTAATGATTTTTGAAATTTGTAGAAATTTCAGCAGCAACTCTGTGCTGTTCTTTCGCTTTGTTGTGCGTTATAATTTTGCGATAATTTGGGAAATACAGATACGGACATAGGGGTCTGAAAAACACTATGCGCGTGAGTGTAAGACAGGAAAATTTAGCCAAAGGACTGAGCATTGTCAGCCGGGCGGTGGAAAATCGCCCAACGCTGCCCGTACTGGGCAACATCCTGCTGGCAACCGAGGACGCGCGCCTGCGCCTTTCGGCAATGGATATGGGCCTGGGCATGAGCATTACCTGCTGGATCGGCGCAAAGGTGGACCAGCCGGGTGATATCACACTGCCCAAAGGCACCCTGACTGATCTGGTCAACAATCTGTCGCCAGAGCGGGTAGACCTGACACTCGACCAGGCTACACTGACGATGAATGTGCGCTGTGGCACGACAGTCTCCAACATTAAAGGCATTGATGCTGCCGAGTTCCCCCTGGTGCCAGAAAGCGGTGAGGGGCAGGTGTTCGTACCGGGGCGTGTGTTGAAAGACATGATTAACCAGACTGTCTTTGCTGCCGCCAAAGAGGACAACCGCCCCATTCTGACAGGCATCTTTACCCAACTGGACGGCAATGTACTGACGATGGCCGCCGCCGATGGCTATCGATTGGCCGTACGCACAGCGGAGATCGAACAGAACTTCTCGACTTCGGTCACGATGGTTATTCCGGCGCGGGCGCTGGCCGAGGTGGGACGTGTGATCGGCGATGAAGACGAAGAAGTCGGTATTACTCTGCCGGGTGATCGTAATATCGTGCTGTTCCACCTGAAGAACACGCATGTCTCCGCCCAGCTTCTCGAAGGTCGCTTCCCGGATTTCGGCGCGATCATCCCACGCACCTACAATACCGCGACAGTCGTCTATACCAGCGACCTGCTGCGGGCGTGCAAACGTGCCGAAATCTTCGCACGGGACAGCGCGGGCAGTGCGCAGTTGATGGTCAAGCCGCCCAGATCGCCCGGTGAACCGGGCGAGGTGGTGGTGGCCGGGCGCAGCAGTGAGCGTGGTGACAATACCGGCATGGTGGATGCCTCTGTTGAGGGTGAGCCGCTGGATATTTCGTTCAACATACGTTATCTCATTGACGCGCTGAATGTGATCCCTGATGAGCGCGTGGTCATTCAGAGCAACGGCTCGAACAATCCCGGTGTCATCCGCCCGGAAAACCGCGATGATTTCGTGTGTGTTGTCATGCCTATGAGCAAGCCAAATTAACATCCTGCATCACACAGCTTTAACGGGGCAGGTTTCAAACCTGCCCCCAGCAAACACTTCGCAGTTACCAGATATTGCCTTCCCCCGGCGTATAGCTGGCGGCTACAACCGAGTTGGCGATCATCGTATCGCACTGCACCACCCCGCTAAACTTTGCCATGCCTGTATTAACGGTCAGCAGAGAGGTATTGATCTCCGCTACGCTGGCGTTAATCTCCAGCTTGCCACCTGTATCAATGGTGATGCCCCTGGCGGTGATCTGCACGGAATTACCCTGGTTATCCCTGATCTCAATCACCCCGGTCTGATCATGCAGGGTCACAGCACGGCCTGAAGGAGTTTCCAGGCGCAGGCTGATCTGGCTGCTATGGTCGTCCAGGGTGATGCGTACCCCACTACGGGAGACAATGCTCTTTACGTCATTTTCGTTGCTCATCTGCTCTGGTGGCATGTCAATCCCGTTCCACAGGCTGCCCACCACATAGGGCCGTCGGGTATCACCGGCTTCAAAGGCCACCAGCACCTCATCGCCCACTTCCGGGATAAACCATGTGCCCCGGTTCATGCCTGCCAGAGGCACCGCGACCCGCGCCCACAGCTCGGTTTTCAGGCTAAATTTATCTCCCATCACCGGCAGTATGATCCGTACCCGCCCTTGACTATGGGGATCACGGTTATCCTGCACCACTGCCGGATACACACCATAAAAGCGGTTTTCAGCGGCTTCCATGCCTGTGCCAGAACGCTTTGCTTCGGTCATCATCGTTTCCCCTTTTCTTCAACAGCCGGATTAATTTTTATGCCCAGGAAACCTGTATTGGCTTCGCGCCGGGCAGGTAATTTCTGCCCCAGGTCAGCGCGTTCCACCTCAAACAGGGTTTGATAGCCTGTTTGTGGATCAAAGCTGTGGCGCACCGCTGTGACATAGTAATTGCCACTGAACCAGCCCCCAAGCCCTTCCAGCGCGACCACCCGACCAATACACAGGTGCGGTTCTCCACCTGTGATCCATCCCTTGCCGTGGATAAAACGACGCGCGCGTATGTCGAACTGGCTGTTTGCTGTTTGTGTGGCTTCGGCAGTATTCAGTGGCACGCTGTCCACGACTGGTAGGGGACGGTCTCCCATAACCTGGCTTAGAAGTGCGCTGCCACTGAGGCCCTGATTGAGTTCCGTCGTGGCGCTGAGCGCTCCTGCACTGGCATGAATTACCTCTTTGCTCTGCTCGTCCCACCCTGTCACCTGTACCGCTGTACGCTGGTCGGTCAGGTCGGCGGTGACTTCAAAGCGTGTCAATTGCGCGCCATAATGCAGGGTGAGGGCGGGCTGTGTGCCCCAGGCGCGGCGTGCCTGAAGCACCAGCGTAGTATTGTCAGCAGCAACCCAGAACTCCGCTTCCAGTTTTTGAGCGCGTTCATGAATGAAGTCCAGGTCGCTCTGGTCAGACTGGTTTACGAGGGGATATATGAGCGGGATTGAATAAAGATTAGTTGTGGTTTGCAGGTTGTGCTGCTGGGCAATGCTGGTGATGATCTGCCCATCATTCTGCTCGGCAAAGGACTGTGAGCGCCGTGTCATGCGCAGCCGGCGCAGGCGATCTTCCGCCAGCATGGAGTTTACCGGCGGAGCACTCTCGTTATAACGTGTGGTAAAGCGGGTGAGATGCCCCCGGAAGAGCAGCGGCGCGCCGGGTTGAGTCCCGGCCTGGACGCTTAATTCATGAGCAAAGTCACCCTCATAGCTGGCGGGCAGTGTGCCTTTGGTATCCAGCTCTATAGTGCAGCGCGCTACCTGATTGAGCGCTGTTTCGATATGGAATGAAAGAATACGCTGTTGTAAGGCCGGGTGGTAGATGCCATTTACCAGCAGTACCGGGTGTACTGCGTAAAAGCTCTCCGTCATGGGGCTTGCCTCCAAAAGTGTTTTTACCATTATAGTTTCGGATAGAAAATCGTGCGTCAAACAAAAACCAGCGCACTGTGGGCGCTGGTTCTGTGATTATGAAGCAGATGATGGACTAGTGCTGGAGGATACGAGCATTTTCTACATTCCAGTAGATGTTTACCTCGTCACCGCTGTCGAAGAATGCGTCGGAGCGCAGGCCGAAGTTCTGCACACGAGCGATAAGCTCCTGCCCGCCGCTGATGCGCAGCGCGTAACGATAATCGGTGCCAATGTAGACACTCTGTTCTACCTTGCCGCGAATCAGGTTGATGTTCGGGTCGCGCAGCAGTGAGCGCTTATAATCATCCACGCTTTCGGTAGAGCCTTCGTCATATTCGATCACGCCTTTGGTCGTGAACAGATTGACTTTCTCCGGGCGCAGGGCAATGGTCACTTCCTGCCCGGCTGAGACTTCCTGCCCGCCGCACGCGGCCTGTACGACGGCATTCTCGCCCAGTTGAACCTGTGCCAGTGCTCCGTTACTGCTGACTACCTTGCCGGTGATAAAGTTTGTCTCGCCGATAAAGTCGGCCACGAAACGTGTCGAAGGCGTTTCGTAGACTTCTTCCGGCGAACCTACTTGCAGCACTTCGCCCGCATCCATGACCGCGATACGATCTGCCATTGTCATGGCCTCTTCCTGGTCATGCGTAACGAAAACAAATGTAATGCCCAGGCTTTTTTGCATGGCCTTTAGCTCGAACTGCATAGCCTTGCGCAGCTTGAGGTCGAGCGCGCCCAATGGCTCATCCAGCAGCAGCACTGTGGGCTTCTTGACCAGCGCGCGGGCCAGTGCCACACGCTGCTGCTGCCCACCAGAAAGCTGGCGCGGCTTGCGGTCTGCGGCGTGGGGAAGCTGTACCAGATGCAGTGCCTCAATCGCCCGGCGCCGGGCTTCCTCTTTGGGCACACGTTCCATTTGCAGACCAAACATCACAATTTTCAAGACAGTCATGTGGGGGAACAGCGCGTAATCCTGAAAGACGGTGTTTACGGGTCGGTGAAAAGGCGGCACATTCTGCACCGCCTTGCCCCGGATGAGGATTTCACCATAACTGGTATCCTCAAAGCCCGCGATCATGCGCAGCGTGGTCGTCTTGCCGCAGCCGCTGGGGCCCAGCAGGGCGAAGAACTCCCCTTCCATGATTTGAAGGGAGATATTATCCACCGCCCGCACAGGTGCTTCGCCGCGCCGGGAAGGAAATTCTTTGGTGACATTTTTTAGTTCAACATCAATTGCAGCCATACTGTGCATTCCATCGTAATAGTGGCTAGTGCAGGGACACATCACAATAAATATGTCCCTGTGGCCTGTCCTCGCTTAGGCCGCCGACAGGATAATCTTGATCTCGTCCCATACAAAGCCGTACAGTTCTTCGGTGACTTCGTCCTTTGGCTCTATGAAGTAGAGGTTCTCGGTAGCTTCGGCAGGTGGGTAAATGGCCGGATTGTTCAGCAGCGCCTCGTCGATCAGCCCGGCATCAATGGCGGCCTGGTTGGGGGTGGGATAGGCGGTAAAATTTGCGATTTCCGCTGCGACCTGTGGGTCGAGCAGGTAATCAAGAAATATCATCGCCAGCGCAGGATTTTGTCCATCCACCGGAATGCCAATGAAGCCGGACGAATAACCTGAGCCTTCCTCCGGGATCACATAAGCAAAGTCTTCACACTCACAGTCCAGGTTAATCTGGTAAATATCGCCGTTATACTCCACGACCATATCCACCTCGCCGCGCACCAGCAGCTCCTGGCCGTCATCCGCTGAGATCGCCACGACATTATCGCTGTGGTCGATCAGGAACTGTTTCGCCTGTTCGATCTCTACTGGGTCTGCCGTGTTGGGGTCCAATCCCAGTGTGGTCAGCGCGATGCTCATCATCGAGCGCGGGTCATCCACCCATGCCACCGGGCCATCATAATTGAAGAACTGCTGCCAACTGGTGATTTCCTCGCCCACGCGCTCTACATTGTAACCCAGGCCAAAAGTCCCCAGCAGATAGGGCAGCACATAAGCTTCCCCAGCGGACTCAATCTCTTCGATAAAATTGGGGGCAAGGTTTTGGATGTTGGGAAGTCGTGTCATATCGAGGGGGACAAACAAACCCTCTTCAATCATCAATGGATAGGCATAATCACTGGGTACTACGATATCGTAACCGGGGTTACCCTGCCGGATGACGTTCATCATGTCGCCATCGCTGTCATAGACATCATAGGTCACGCTGACACCGCACAGGGTCTGAAAATTAGAAATGGTATCCTCAGCGACGTAGGTTGACCAGTTAAAGACATTCAATGTTTGCCCTGCAAAACCTTCCGGGCAAACCCAGGGTTCAGGCGCGGTGTCCTGGGCCAGCGCCGGACCTCCCAGTATGAATACAAACAGTGTGAACACCGTCAATAAAAACTGTTTGCCCATTGTGTATCCCCTGCTAACTGCTGCATCTCGTTCACCTTTTG
>JBGSXK010000680.1:0-4681 GCA_041751455.1 Anaerolineae bacterium | reverse complement strand
GTTCGCCGTATGAATCGAACCCGCGTCTGTGCCGCCGCCCAGCATAGTCTTAAGCTGGTAGGGAATTTTGGCATCGTCCGCCGTTTGACGCAGAAAATTCAGAATACGCGGGTCGGTAATCATGCTGCGATCCATCACGGTGATGACAGGGCCACCCCCCATACGAGCGATAGGGTTTAGCTCATCGTCATCGTCAGGGTTGGCCGTGGGGTTGGGGATGTCATGGGTGGGCGCGCCTTCCAACACGAACGCTGCATCCGGCTGGAGCGTCTGGGCAGCCACCTGTGCCCCGCGCAGGCCGATTTCCTCCTGCACTGTAAACGCCGCCAGTACATCCACTGGGTATGGCCCACCCTGTAAAATGTCGATCAGCAGCGAACACCCCACACGATCATCAAAGGCTTTGCCACGCACAATGCGCTCGCTCATCTCTGCATAGTAACTGTCAAAGGCGATGCGTTCCCCGCGCTTGACGCTTCCGTTGACCTCGTCCTTGCTGCTTGCGCCGATGTCGATGCGCAGATTGCTCATCTTCACAACATTTTGTTCGCGGTTTTTGTGGATAGGTGTCCAGACGATCACGCCAGGAATGTGTTTCTCGCCCACTTTCACACGCAGCCCCGGCAGGATGCGATCATCCACGCCGCCGATGCTGGTAAAACGGATCAGGCCATCACCGTCGAAGCCCATGACCATAAAGCCGATTTCGTCCATATGGGCGGCCAGCATGACGCGCGGCGCGTCTGTCTGAGTGCCCTTTTTCAGCGCCGTAATGCTGCCGAGAGGGTCAATACGGATGTCGGTAACGTGGTCTTTGATAGCCTCTAAAATAACCTTACGTACTGCATCTTCCTTGCCAGAAACGCCGATGGCTTCTGAGAGTTCTTTTAAGAGCATAACGTTTATAATCCTGGTTTTTAGTCTATAGTCAATGCTAGTTGCCCGTTTCGGCAGTCTGCAAGTCTTTCCAGTCAATGGCTGCGAGGAAGTCGGCATCCAGCCCGGCGATGAAATGCGCCATCAGGCGACCGGTACGTTCAATATCGCGCAGGTCGCAGGTTTCGACAGGGGAGTGCATATTGCGCAGCGGTACTTCCAGCAGCGCCGTGGGCACACCACTGCGTGCGACTTGGATTGCCCAGGCATCCGTGCCGCTTGCACCGGGAATCACGTCGTCTTGCATCTTGATCTCATATTTCTGAGCGGTGGCCTTGAGCCTGTCGTAGAGGGATATATGAAAATTCGGTCCCAGTCCGATACCCGGCCCGCCACCCATCTCCGCTGTGGAGTCGCCATCCACGCCAGGCTGCGGCGCAAAGGTCACATCGAGCGCGATGGCAATATCCGGCTGAATGTAATGGGCGGCGGTGGTTGCACCATAGAGGCCGGTTTCCTCCTGTACCGTAGCGGCGGCATACACATCCCACTGGTGCATCATCCCCTTAAGATGATGGAGGCAGGCAGTTACTGCGGCGACGCAGGCGCGGTCATCCATGGCCTTGCCTGCTACTTTTTGCCCCTGTAATTCCAGCATAGGCACATCTACCGTAATCAGGTCGCCGATGCGTACCAGCGCCTCGATTTCGGCAGCGGGCAGGCCCACATCCACTACCAGTTCATCAAACGCCGGGTAACGTTTGCGTGCCTCGGCGCTGAGGGCATGAGGCGGCGCAGCGGCCACGATGCCGGGCAGCGGGCGCTTGCCATGAATCAAAACTGGCTGCGAAAGCATCACGCGGTTATCAACACCGCTGATGCGGTGTACATAGATAAAGCCATCCACCACATCGCGTACCATCATGCCGATTTCGTCCATGTGGGCAGCCAGCATGATCCGGCGGGGTGGGTCGGCAGGACGGGTCGCACGCTTGATACCGATCAGGCTGCCCAGCCTGTCCTGCTCAAAGTCATCTACCACGTCACGCCACGCTTCACGAATAATCTCGCGGATGGGCGCTTCATGGCCGGAGGGCGCGTGAGCCTCCACCAGGGTTTTTAAATGCGCTTTTAAGTCAAACAAAATAGTTTCTCCAATGGTTGAACTGCTTCTAACTACTACAGAAACTGTGGATGGGTTTAAAACCCGCCTCTGGCTCGCAGCCTCTACATCTCATGGTGCGCCACCCAGTGGTGTCTCTGATGGGAATATGGGCAGCGTGGTGGCGGTGGGTTGCAGCGGCGGAATGGGTGTTTGCGTCGGAATCGCGACGGTGGGAATAATCGGCGTAGGTGATGGAAAGACCAGGGTCGGCGTAGCTGTCAGTGGGCGCAGGGTAGCAGGTTGTACACTGGTGGGAACGAAGATGTCAGTTTGGATGACAGTGGCATCTGGGGCAGTGGGCGTAAGACCAGGCTCCAGTGTGCTGGTTGGTGAGGGCGCGCCTGCCGTGAGTTCGGTCACTGTAGGCGGAATGATAGGAGCGCTGCCATTCTGTGGTGCGGCCAGCCATAATAAAATCCCGATACAATAAAACGGAATGGTCGCCAGAATGACGACAAACAGCACGATGCGAATATTACGCTGGCGGGAGTCAGTTGGCGTAAAGGGTTGGGTCATCACGCAAGCCTGATTAGGAAATAAATATACCCGGCAATATTACCACAGAGCGGGATGTTACGGTAATGGCACGCTGCACCGGGCGAGATTGCCTTTAGAACACTTGTTTGGTATAATGTCTGAGGGATGAGGTTGTGAGGGCGTGATGAAAATAATCCGGCAGTTGGACAGCGTAGAGAAGCTCACGCAGATGGGCGATGTGACACTGTTTGAACCAGCAGGGGATGCCCCGCTGGCAGAACGCACTAAGCGTGTGCCTTACCAGTCCACCAGCCTGGGCGAGTGCATCACGCATCTTACTACTCCAAAAGGCAAAAAACCCGTTCTCAAGACAATGGTCACGACAGCCTGTGAGAAGAATTGCTTTTACTGCCCGTTTCGTGCGGGGCGCGGCAAAACACAACGCCTCAGCTTCAAGCCGGATGAACTGGCGCGGACCTTTGATGATTTGCAGCGGGCAAAGATAGTCGATGGCATTTTTCTGTCGTCGGGCATTATCAACGGCGGGGTGACTACGCAGGACAAAATCATCGACACCATTGAGATTATCCGCCGCAAATACCAGTATCGCGGTTATGTGCATCTCAAGATCATGCCCGGTGCCGAACCTGACCAACTGCATCGGGCGATGCAGCTTGCGGATCGCATCTCAATTAACCTGGAAGCGCCCACGCCAGAGCGACTTTTCGCCCTCGCGCCTAAAAAGGATTTACTCAATGAACTGCTCAATCGCCTGGAATGGGCGGGGCAGATACGCCGTGAGTCCGGCCGGAAGCTCGCCAGCATTGTCACACAGTTTGTTGTCGGTGCGGTAGGGGATACCGATCTCGAACTGCTGGCGCTGACCGAAAAACTGCACCGTCAGATCGGCCTGACACGTGCGTATTACTCGGCCTTCAGCCCGGTGAGCCATACACCATTTGAGCATCTGGAAGCTGTCGCGCCGCTGCGGGAGTATCGACTGTATCAATCCAGCTTTCTGCTGCGCGATTATGGCTGGGATGTCGAAGACCTGCCTTTTAAGGCCAGCGGCAATCTGCGTACTGATGTAGACCCCAAACGCGCGTGGGCAGAGCTGCACCTGATTCATGCGCCGATTGATCTCGCGCGGGCGGAGAAAGCCGAACTGCTGCGCATTCCCGGCATTGGGTTACAGGGAGCAGAGGCGATCCTCAAGGCACGCCGTACAACCCGCCTGCGCGATCTTTCGCAGCTTCGCGCGCTTGGCATCCGCGCGCCGGAGCAGGTTGCGCCTTTTGTACTGCTGGATGGTCAGCGCCCGCCTCAGCAGTTGAGGTTGTTTTAAGGCGGGTGTTTTGTGGTGTTGGTATGGACGGAGGGTGTAAATGAATTTGCGGGTTGTTGGCGCGGGGTTGCCGCGCACAGGCACACATTCGCTCCAAGAAGCGCTTCAGCATCTTCTGGGTGGCGCTTGCTACCACATGCGCGAGATTCCCGGCCATCCCTTTGATCTCGGTGCGGGCTGGCAGCATGCACTGGCGGGTGGCCGCCCGGACTGGCCGCAGGTGCTTGAGGGATACCGCGCAGCGGTGGACTGGCCTGCGTCCCTGTTCTGGCGTGAGTTGAGTGCGGCCAACCCTGAGGCGCTGGTGATCCTGTCTGTGCGTGAAAGCGCTGAGGTGTGGTATCAGAGCCTCAGCGCGACTATTCTTCCGGTTGCGCGCGAGGCTCTGGCCGAGGATTGGAACGCAGGCCGCGACTTGGTGACGCTGTTCGAGCATTTTGCTGGGACAGCAGCTTGGGACGACCCGGTGACCTTAAGGGCAGCCTATAAGCGGCATAATGCGCAGGTCAGGCAGAGCATCCCTTCACATCGCTTGCTGGAATGGCGGGCTGCGGAGGGCTGGGAGTCGATCTGCCGAGCGCTTGGCGTGCCCGTGCCGAATGTGCCATTCCCCTGGACGAACTCCCGCAGCGAGTGGGGTTGAAGACTTCCCAATGCAGTAATGAAAACAGGTGCAGAGAAAACTCGCTGCACCTGTTTTTGATGTGGTATTTATTACCCGCCGCAGGTGCCGGAGGTGGAGAGGTAATCCTGGCTGGCCCAGCCCTGTGTATCGGCATAGATTATCTGATACCAACCGGGTACATAGGCGGTGGCGG
>JBGSXK010000679.1:0-2598 GCA_041751455.1 Anaerolineae bacterium | reverse complement strand
AAACACGAACACCACACTCGGCGACACATCCGGGTTGACCTGTGCTGCTTTTACACCCGAGTTCGGGTCGTCTTTCAGGTAAGCATCCAACCGCTGCGACAGTTCCTCACCGCTGTTGCCCGCAACAGACAGGCGGTAATGATGGTGAGTACGGCGGGTGCTGGCGGTATAGATTAGATCATGCAGGTCGCTCGCCTCTGCCAGCCTGTCACGATACGCCCCCGCCAGTTCATTCAGCGCCGCACTACTACGCGCTGACAATGGCAGCACACAGGCGCGCTTCAGAATATTGTCTCGGTGTGATTGTGATGGAGCTTCCTGCAAAACCACATGGGCATTAGTGCCTGCAATTCCAAAAGAACTCACACCGCCCAGGGCTGCACCTTCATGATCCGGCCAGGGTGTGCTTTGGGTCTGAATGCGTACAGGCAGTTGATCCCAGGGAATTTTAGGGGTGGGCTGCTTCAAATGGAGACTCGCGGGAAGGATGCGATGTTGAAGCGACAGCGCCACTTTGATTAATCCGGCCACACCTGCCGCACCTTCAGTATGCCCGAAGTTGGTTTTCACCGAGCCAAGCATACATGGGCGACCGGCTGGACGATCCGTTGCGAGCACTTTCCCCAATGCGCCGATCTCCACCGGATCACCTGCATTGGTTCCTGTTCCATGGGCTTCCACATACTGCACCGCACCTGGGGACACATCCGCATCGGCATAGGCTTTTCGAAGCATTTCTTCCTGTCCAGCACTACCGGGTGTCGCCAGAAAGCCACTGGATTTACCATCATTGTTGACCGCGCTGCCGCGAATAAGCGCATAAATAGGATCGCCATCGGCCAGCGCATCCACCAACCGTTTGAGAACGATAATTGCTGCGCCTTCGCTGCGCACGTAGCCATCTGCCGCCGCATCACCGAACTTACAGTGTCCATCTGGCGACATCATCTTCGACTGTGAATAAGCAATGGTGATCTGTGGCTGCAAAATAACATTCGCCCCACCCGCCAGCGCCAGGTTGCACTCACCGCTGCGCAGGCTCTGTACCGCCAGGTGAACGGCCACCAACGACGAGGAGCAGGCCGAATCAATCGTCATGCTTGGGCCTTGCAAGCCAAATGCGTAGGATAAACGCCCGGAAGCCGAGTAACGTCCGCTGCCCGTCGTCATATAAAAATCAACTTTAGCAGGGTCTTCGAACAGCCGCGCCTCAAAATCATTCAGCCACATGCCGACAAACACCCCAGTCTGTTGGGTTGCAGGGGTATCGGGCAACTGCCCCGCATCCTCCAGCGCTTCCCAGGCGACCTCCAGTAACAGGCGCTGCTGCGGGTCAAGTCGTGCGGCTTCGCGCGGCGAAAACCCAAAAAATTCTGCATCAAAATGGTCAATCGTGTCCAGATATCCACCCCAACGCGACATCACCTTGCCCGGTGTGGCAGGCGTGGGATCATAATAAGAGTCCAGGTCAAAACGATCTCGCGGCACTTCACGGATTGCTTCTTTCTCATGGATCAGCGTCTCCCAAAATGAGTCAGGGCTGTTTACCCCGCCCGGAAAACGGCAACCAATCCCAATAATTGCAATCGGTTCTTTCATTTTTTCACCTGCAATCTCTGGCTGATTCCATCATATCGTTTCACCCAACCATCATTACCTCAACCATTGCTACGACAAGGGTACAGGTTAAGATGCGGTTAAAAGTTCTCTAATAATTGATTGGCTTCTGTAAGTTTCTCTGCTGTAAAGTGAGATGAGAACACCCTTTCATATGATCATAAGTGTTACTTTCAGACCTTACAGCGGGCTAAAAGTCACGGTAGAAGGATAACATTATAATATCTTGCGAATTTCTTGCCTATTTTCTACATGAGCCTTCCTACACAGTAAACACTGGCACATTAGAAAAAAATGAACGTTGCGTCTTAAGATACAGGAAAGGGAACAGGAGTTGACAATTATTTGCAGCGATCTCATACTCCTGATGACATACTGCTACTCTGAGTATCAGGAGACTTCATGAGCACTACTCGCACTATCGTTCGCAATACAGCTTTTTTATTTGCTGCGCAGATAGCCCTGCGGGTGGTGAATCCAATATTTAACATTTTTGTCGTCCGCCATTTAGGGGATGCGGAATTTGGTCAGTACTCGGTGCTATTAACCTGGGTCACGATCTTCTCGGTTTTAGGGGATATGGGTGTAGCGCAGTATATGACCCGCGAGATTTCCCGCGACCGTGAAGGCGCAATGCATCTGTTTTGGGATATTACCGCTCTGCGCTTCATCTTTGCAGTCATCGCCTCCACTGTTACCATCGGCGGCGCGATATTGCTCGACTTTGACTCGATATTTATCCTGGCAACCATCATCTACTGCACCAGTTACTTTATGCAAGCGCTGATCGTGCCGCTGGGGGGGGTCATCGGTGGCTATGAGCGCCTGGATATTTTGTCTGTGCTGGCGGTGGCCGCACAACTTGTTTATATCGCAGCCGGTATCGTCGCCCTCCTGCTCGGCAACAGTTATATCTGGCTTGTGGTGGCCTCACTCGTCAATCTGCCTGTGGTGATCGTGGTGCTTGTATGGCTCGTCCGG
>JBGSXK010000678.1:0-2787 GCA_041751455.1 Anaerolineae bacterium | reverse complement strand
CTGACGACGCTTGCCGATCGCCAGGAAAAGTGCTAACAGCGCTGTACAGGCATACAACCAGGGAGAAAAGTTCTCTACACCAACAACGGCAATCCCTGCGTAAACCCGCAGCACAAACCCCGCCGTGATCGCCATAATATCGAGAATGACGATGTTTTTCAGTGAGAAAGAATATAAAATGTGCAGGATAAAATAGGCCGCCAGTACAATGGTAAATGAGCGGCTGTAGCTAAACGCAAGACCAAACGAAATCGCTGGCAAAATGATGGCAGCGATGAGCGCCAGCGAGATTGGAAGCTGGCCAGATGGCAGAGCACGACTTTTTTTCTTTGGATGCTGGCGATCACTCCCAATATCCACAATATCATTGATAATGTAGATCGCGCTGGCGACCAGAGAAAGCAGGATAAAACTGAGTGTGACCCGGAGAAAAGTCTCTCCATTAAGAAGCTGCCCGTCGAAGACCAGGCCAGCATAGATGACAATGTTTTTTGTCCACTGCTTGAGGCGCATGGTGCGAATGAGGCCAATGAACGCTTGCAAAACAGAACTCCTGGCGATGGTGTGTTCTTCCAAATCCTGGTTGTACTCTAACATGGTTTTGCCACATTCCTTCTATCGTTCACCAACCACTCTTAAATTGTGGCGAAAAAAACTTGCGCCTAACTTTCAATATTAATCAAGCGAAAGGCTCATTATGAATCACCTGAAAAAAGCGATTGCTAAAGCGCATCCGAACATCGCCTTTATCAAGTATTGGGGCAACCGAGATGATACGTTGCGCCTGCCTGCCAATTCTTCAATCAGTATGAATTTAAGGGGATTATACACCCAGACCAGCGTGCTATGGGATGAAGACTTAAAAGCTGATCAACTTATTTTGAATGGCCAGCAGGAAAATGGCCGGGCGCTGGAGCGTGTTTCTGCCCACTTGAATGTGATCCGTGAGCGTGTGGGGCTGGCGCTTTCCGCGCAGGTGGCTTCTGACAATAATTTCCCGACGGGGGCGGGGATTGCCTCATCTGCTTCGGCATTTGCTGCTCTGACACTGGCCGCTGTTGCGGCGGCAGGAGCCACGCTTTCCGAGCAGGAACTGACGACTCTGGCAAGGTTAGGTTCTGGCTCGGCATCACGCTCTGTTCCTGCCGGTTTTGTAGAGTGGTATGCGGCGGATACTCATCAGGCCTCGTATGCCGAAAGCGTCGTGCCGCCTGAGTACTGGGATATTGTGGATGTGGTTACTGTGGTCAGTGGAGATCACAAAGCCGTTGGTTCTTATTATGGTCATTATTCGGCCAGTACCAGCGACTTACAAGCAGCACGCGTAGATGGGGCAGGGGAACGGCTGCGAATATGCAAAGAAGCCATCCTCAACCGGGATTTTGAAACTTTTGCAGAGGTGGTGGAGCGGGACAGTAACCTGATGCACGCAGTCATGATGACCAGTCGCCCCCCTTTATTTTACTGGCTGCCTGCGACACTGGCGGTGATGGAGCAGGTGCGAAAATGGCGTGAAGACGGCCTGAAGGTATGTTATACCCTGGATGCTGGGCCTAATGTGCATTGTATTTGTGTTAGAAAAGATGCAGATGAAGTAAGCGAGGGTTTGCAAAACCTGTCTGGGGTGATAGAAGTGCGCATGGCTCAGGCAGGTGGTGCAGCGCAGGTCATCCCTGAACATGCGGTGAGTCTATAGACCTCGCAGGTTGCCCTACGGCCTAACACGCCATTATAATCAAAAGATTGCCAGTGATGGGTAAGCTAAGGGTTAGGTATCGATGTTTGATTTTTTGTTGGGGAACGACGCCTTATCGGCAATTGTGGCTTTTGCGCTGGTTTTGATTCCGGCAATTTTCATCCATGAGATGGGCCACTTCCTGGCGGCAAAAGCGGTTGGGATTACAATACTCGAATTCGGCATTGGCTTTCCTCCACGCATGATGACATTGTTCTCACGCGGGGCGACAGAATACACGTTGAACTGGCTTCCCATTGGCGGTTTCGTGCGTCCATTGGGTGAGGATTTTGTTAGCACCGCCAGTCGTGAGCAGGTTGAGAAAGATCGCCAGGAACTGAAAGACCGCCTGGCGAAAGGGCTTCCACTGGAACCAGTCTCCCCTCGGCCAGACCCGCTTCAGAATGAACGGGCAGCGCTAAAGGCACGCGGTGTTGAAAATGTAATGTCGGTCAATGAAGCTAAGCCGCTTTCACGTATTGTTTTTATGGCGGGCGGCTCTTTTGCCAATCTGCTTGCTGCATTTGTGTTGTTTATCATGATTGCGCTTTCTGGACTACCTACCGCCGTGGGTGGCAGTGTGGGAGTTCTCTCTATTACCCCTGATAGTGTGTTGGCAGAGGCAGGCGTGCAGTCGGGCGATCTGGTCGAAACGCTTAACGGGGAATATTTTGAGAATAGTACGGCATTTTTCAACCGTCTGTATGAGTTGAGCGGGCAGCCTGTAACGCTGGCTCTCCGACGTGGGGAGAATGCCGAGAGTGTTGAATTGATGTTTACACCAGAATTCACGCAGGCGCAGCCCGACAGACAGAATTACGTCTTTATCTCAGGCGTGTCGCCTGATTCGCCTGCACAAGCCGCCGGGATACAGCCCGGTGATCTGGTCGTTGCTTTCAATGATGAACCATTTAATGCATTTGATGAGCTTGCTCGGCGAACTGAGTTAAATGCCGGGCAGGAAGTGGTACTCACGCTGCTGCGTGATGGCGAAATCACTGAAGTAACCGTGACTCCGCGCGAAAATCCGCCACCCAGACATGGTGCAATTG